>CAUZJO010000079.1:0-21468 GCA_963580245.1 Candidatus Sumerlaeia bacterium
TTCGGCCATCAGATCGACGAGCGCGAACAGCGTCTGCATCGTGGGAACCTTGTCGCGACTGATGTCGAGCATCACGCCGCGATGGGCGAAGTCAGGCCAGTCCTCGATGCGCAGGCAAGGCAGACCGCCGGTCGACTGGCGTGCGATTTGTTTGAGCGTCATCGCGCCACGAAACGCGCCCGCGGGATCGCGTGCGATCAGCTCAATGCGGCCGGGGTAGATCTCAAGCGCATAGCCTTCGTCGTGAGGGATTCTTTGCGGCTCCAGCCGGACGGCCAATTCGATGCCATCGGGTCGTGAGGTCTCAGAACTCGCCGCATCAACGTCCCCCGCGAACTCTGAGAGCGCGGATCGCAGGGTCCTCGCGACTTGACCGAGTTCGGACCGCGATTCATCGGCCATGGCTAGATTCACGCCACCCGCGACTTCGCATCTCCCTTTGGCGAGGGATAATTTGCGGGGTCGGGGAAGCAGCAACAAGTCCTCGTTCATACATTACCGATAATCGAAACCGGAAGCCGTTGCAATAGCCAGTCACGTAATGACCCCGGGTAAGCTGGATGACCCGGGTCCCAAATCCATGGAGCAAGAAGCGATCGCGATCCGCCTTGACCCGTAGCTCTCTCAATATGCGCCTGTACTTCCCTTCTCACGTTACGATGTACCTTGTGGGGCGGGGAAAAGCCACGTAGCGTTTAACAGGTGAGACACATTCCTCAGTTTGCGGCGCGACAACCGCTGAAACGGAAAAGGAGGCTGAGTCATGTCGCCGAGATCGTCGTCTCGTCTGTTGTGTCTGTGCCTGCTGAGCGTGTTGCTCGCGGCCTGCGGCAACCGCCCTCGAGGAGGGGACGTGTCCCGGATCACGACGCCCGAGAAGGGGGCCGTGACCTTGCGGCAGGGCTTTGATGACGCGCCCGCTGACTGGGAGTTCGTCGAGGGTACCTGGCAACGCGAGACCCGTGGAGGCAACGGTGTCCTCGCACAGACGGCCACCGAGCGCGTTTTCCCCGTGGCCTTGTGGAAGAAGGCCCGGTTCTCTGACATGGGTATCTCCGTCCGGTTCAAGCCGATCTCCGGGTGGATCGACGCCAGCGGCGGCATCGTGTTCCGGGCCCGGGATGGCCGTAACTACTACGTCGTTCGCGCCAACAGCCTGGAGGACAACTTCCGCCTTTACACGGTCATCGACGGCGATCGGGATCAGATCGCGAGCACGAAGATCGATGCGCCCGCTCTGGGCCAGTGGCACACGTTGCGCGTCGTGGCTGTCGGCTCCCGGCTCCAGGCCTATCTGGATGACAAGCTCTTGATCGACCATCAGGACGAGACCTTCCAGACGGGATGGGTTGGCTTGTGGACGAAGGCCGACGCGGTGACGGACTTCGATGACTTAGTGGTGAAAGGGATCCCCACGAAGCGCGAAGGATTCCAATAGCTGCCGGTTCGCAAATCGGCGGCGCATGCGAATGGATTCAGAATTGGCCACGACACCCTTGAAGCAGGACGAACTTGAACACGCCCTACCTACACAGAGCGGTGATTCAAGTGCGGTGATCCGGCTATGCGGGGTGCACAAGTTCTACTCGCGCACCGAGCGGCGGGCCGACACGTTGAAGGAGAGCCTGCTGAGCGCCCTGGCCCAGAAGGCCCGCCATGACTTGGTCCACGCGTTGGACGCGGTGGACCTGGCGGTCGGACGCGGGGAGGCGGTGGGGCTGATCGGGCCCAACGGATCGGGCAAGTCAACGCTGCTCAAGCTGGTCGCCGGCATCACGCAGCCGACCCGGGGAACGGTGAACGTATCGGGCCGCGTGCTGGGTCTGATCGAGCTTGGGGCGGGTTTTCACCCCGACCTGACCGGCGATGAGAACGTGCGCTTGCAGGGGGCCATCTACGGGATGGAGGCCGACGAGGTCGAGCGACGTCTGGACGCGATCCTGGATTTCGCCGAGTTGCGCGAGTTCCGCTCGATGCCGGTCAAGCATTACTCCTCGGGCATGTTTGTCCGGCTCGGTTTCGCGGTTGCCGTGCATGCCGATCCCGACGTGCTGCTCGTCGACGAGGTGCTCTCGGTCGGCGATCTCGATTTCCAGGAACGGTGCATGCGAAAGATCCGCCAGTTGCGGCGGGGCGGCATGACGCTGCTGTTCGTGACCCACTATCCGGAACAGGCCGAGAGCGTGTGCGACCGGATCGTGTGGCTGGAAAACGGAGGAATCCGCGGGGCCGGACCGGCGCTGGAGGTCCTGGCCGATTACCATGCGGACCTGATCGCCAGCCGCTACGGCAAAACGCGCGGGCCGCTCGACGACAAGGCCCTGGCGGTGGGATTGCCGGGGCGCTTCGGTTCGGGCGAGGCGCGGATCGAAGCGTTGCGTATCCTGGACCGCGACGGCCGCCCGCGCACCAACTTCCGCCGCGGCGAGGCGCTGGTGATCGAGATCGATTACACCGCCCAGTCCGACGTGCGGGCGGTCGATTGCATGCTGCCCCTCTACACGTTTGACGGGACCATGCTGACCTTGTGGCGCGCCGAGCGAGAGGCGGCGCCGAGCCGACCGGTCGAGGGGCGCGGGCGCATCCGCCTGGAAGTCCCGCGCCTGCCGCTGCTGCCGGGTCGCTATGGCCTGACCGTCTCGCTGACGCCGCCGGGTCGGCCCTACGACCACTACGACGTGCTCTACAAGCTTTTCCATTTCTGCATACAGCCGGAGCCGGGTTGGGAAACGGTCGCCCCGATCGAACTGAAGGCGGTGGCCGAAGGCCCTCGATGAACGGGCCGGCCCACGGCCGCCGGGTTGGAAGTCGCCGCAATCTTACGGGTCGTCCCATGTGCTCGTGCTCGTAATCGTAATCGGACCCCATCGTCGCGTCCTTAATCGATTGTGACCCAAGGAAAAGACCGATTACGATTACGCGCACGAGTACGAGAGTCGATCAGGAATGAGAACGGGGAGCCTCCATCCAAGCGGCGTTGATTCCAAAAACTGAATCATATGCGACGCCCCTCCGTCGCGGTTTTGTTTTTGACAAAGCGGTCCTCTTTGGGGTAGTTTGGAATTCGTTCAACGCGACCAGACGACCAAAGAAGAACCAACGGCCGAGTCGTTTATCGAGGTCAGTCGGGTCGGCCAAATCGTGAAGTGGAACTGAATCTTCATGGATCACGAAGTCCTCAAGTCAGGATCGGTTGCATTGAACGCTTTGATTACCTAACATGGGAAATCCTGGGTAAAGTGGATTGTTGGGCGAGGATTGGGTGGGTTGGGAGATGGTGTTGGCGATGCGTGCTCGTGGGAATCGTTGGTTTTGGATTTGGCGGGGCCGTTGCGCTGCTGGGGCGCGACGGGGACTCGGGTTCCTGATCGTGTTGGGGCTTTCCAGTATTTGGATTCATGGAGAGCCGGCACCGGAGGACGCGCCTTCAGAGAAGTCCGAGCCGTTGGTGATTGACGTCACGGGAGAAGAATTCGAGTGGCATATCCGTTATCCGGGATCCGATGGGACGCCGGGGACGCCGGACGATATTCTGACGCGCCGGCATTTGTATCTTCCGGTCGGCGCCAACATTCGTCTCGAGTTGCACAGCAAGGATTATGTCTATTCCCTGGCGCTGCCCCATTTGGAGCTTAATGAGATTGCCGTGCCGGACTTGACGTTCATAATGGAGTTCAAAACCGAGCGCGAGGGGACGTACGAGTTGCTTGGGGACCAGATGTGTGGTTATACTCATCCCAAGTTGATGGGGGAAATGGTCGTTCTCTCGAAAGAGGCGTTTGCAGCCTGGTCCGAGAAGGCGAAGGCCGAGTCTTAGCGGGTTGGATGCGTGTAGTTTGGATCTGAAGCGTTGCTGAAAAGGGGGGGGCTTAGTGGTGAGGCCATCTCTTATCGTCTCTCGACTCTTGATTGTGTTGGCGATCGTTGGGGTTCAGGCGGCCCGGCCGCCCGCGTTTGAATCCGCGTCGGCGAGCGAGGCCGACCCGTTGCGCGTGCTGGCCACGTTGCCCGCGTTCACGCTCACCGATCAGGCGGGCCAGGCGGTCGGTCTTGACGAGTTGGCCGGCAAGGCGTGGGTCGCCAATTTCATCTTCACCCGTTGCCGGGCGACTTGTCCGGTGCAGACGCGCATGATGTCCCGCTTGCAGGAGCGGTTGGCGGCGGATCCGCGCCGGGAGGACGTCCGCCTGATCAGTTTCAGCGTCGACCCCGAACATGACACGCCGGCCGTGCTGGGTGAGTATGCGCGGCGGGCGGGCGCCGACACGGGGCATTGGCAGTTCCTGACGGGGTCGCGCGATGCGATCTGGCAACTGAGCAAAGAGGGTTTCAAGCTGCCGGTGGGCGAGAATCCGAGCGACGAGTTGATGCCGTTGTTTCACAGCCCGCGGCTGGTCCTGGTCGATGCGCAGGCTCGCATTCGGGGGTACTATGACGGGATGTCGGAGCAAGGGCTGGACAACGTCCAACGCGACTTGCAACGGGTGTTGCGGGAATCGCCCCGCGCGCCGGCGTCCGCGAGCGCGGCTCAACTCGTCGGGTTTACCGAGCAATCCAGGTCCGCCGAGCATGCCGAACCCGCCTACACCGAACGACCGATTCCGCCCAAGATTGTCAATCCGCCCTGGCTCCAGACGCGCAAGCAGGAACAGTTGGAGTTGGTCGGCGAGTCGGGGCTTTTGCACGACTTCAAGTTTTCGGATCAGTGGGAAGCCAGCGCGATCCGTTTCATGCACCGGGTCGTGGACGATGCCGGCAAGACTTATAAGCCCGTGCACTATGATCACGGCAACGGCGTTGTGGTCGCCGACGTCGATGGGGACGGACACGGCGATATCTATTTCTGCAACCAGGTCGGTAGCAATCAGTTGTGGCGCAATCGCGGCGATGGGACCTTTGAAGACATCACGCAGCGGGCCGGCGTCGGCGTCACCGACCGCATCAGCGCCGCCGCTTCGTTCGCCGATGTCGATAATGACGGCGACCCCGACCTGTACGTCACGACCGTGTGGCAAGGCAATCTGCTGTTCGAGAACGACGGCGCGGGGCGGTTCAAAGACATCTCGCGCGACTGCGGGCTGGATCACAAGGGTCACTCGTCGGGGGCGGTTTTCTTTGACTACGACCGCGACGGCCTGACCGACCTGTTCCTCGCCAACGTCGGCCAATATACGACCGATACGCTGCGCATGGTGGTCAACGACGTCACCACCCGCGATGGCGAGCCGGGTGAGTTCCACTACTACGAGGGATACAAGGACGCGTTCGGTGGCCATCTCAAACCCGAGCGTGACGAACGCAGTATTTTATTCCGCAACACGGGCCAGAACCGGTTCGTCGACGTTTCCGAACAAACGGGCCTGATCGACGCGGGCTGGACGGGCGACGCCAGCCCGATCGATCGCAACCAGGACGGCTGGCCCGATCTCTACGTCCTGAACATGCAAGGCCATGATCAGTACTGGGAGAACATCGAGGGCAAATCGTTCGTCAACAAGAGCCGCGAAGTTTTTCCCAGCACGCCGTGGGGTTCGATGGGGATCAAGGTCTTCGATTACAACAACGACGGGAGCATGGATATCTATATCACCGACATGCACTCGGACATGAGCAAGACCGTCCTTCCGGGGCAGGAAAAGCTCAAGGCCCAGATGCGCTGGTCCGAGTCGTTTTTGGCCCGGGCGGACATCCCCAGCATCTATGGCAACGCGTTTTTCGAAAACGACGGGAGCGGCGGGTTCAAGGAGGTCTCCGACTGGATCGGGGCCGAGAACTTCTGGCCGTGGGGCCTGAGCGTGGGCGACCTCAACGCCGACGGCTATGAAGACGTGTTTATCGCCTCGAGCATGAATTATCCGTTCCGCTACGGCACCAATTCGGTCCTGCTCAATAATCGCGGCGAGGAGTTTCTGGACAGCGAATTCGTGCTCGGGGTCGAACCACGCCGGGAGGGGCGAACGACCACGCCGTGGTTCGAACTGGACTGCTCGGGGGCGGACAAGGACCACGACGGCTGCAAGGGCCGCGAGGGCCGGGTGGTGGTCACGTCGGCCCTGGGCTCGCGCTCATCGGTGATCTTCGACCTGGACGATGACGGCGACCTCGATATCGTGACCAACGACTTCAATTCCGAACCAATGGTGCTGATCAGCAACCTGGCGCAAACACATGAAATTCGGTATCTGAAGGTGCAACTGATCGGCGCCCGATCCAACCGCGACGGCCTGGGAGCAACCGTCAAAGTGACCGCCGGCGACCAAACCTGGACCAAGGTGCACGACGGCCAAAGCGGCTACCTCTCGCAAAGCCTGACGCCGCTCTACTTCGGCCTGGGCCAAGCCACAACGATCGATAGAGTCGAAGTAATCTGGCCCTCGGGCCAAACCCAGACCCACCCCGGCCCGATCCAAACCAACCACCAACTCCAACTCCAAGAACCCAAGCCCCCCACCAGCTCAGCCTTAACCGCCGGCCCCGCACAAGCTATTGAAGCAATTGAAGTGATTAATGGTGCCGGGACCGGGACTTGAACCCGGACAGGGTTGCCCCCACAAGATCCTTAGTCTTGCGCGTCTGCCAAATTCCGCCACCCCGGCAATCGATCCGGCCCACGCCTGACGGGAGCTTCCCGTTCCGCGGCGGGGCCAGTTACAAGTAGAGCAAAACGACCGTCTCGTTTCAAGCTCGTACTCATGCGCCCCAAGGCAAGGGGCGCATATCGTGGATCCGTGAGATGCACGTATGCCGAGCCAAGGTGCTCGCAATCTTGAAGGATGAAAGGAGCCTTCCACGCTAATTGCCTGTTCAGCGTGTAGCACCCGGCGGGGCGACCTCGGGTGACCGGGGCGTTCAAGTTCGCCGGGTTCAGTCGTCGGCCCCAAAGGGGCGTGGCGGCGGCGAAGCGGCGGGCCGTAACACCAGTGAACCCAAATGAGCCTCGATACTGAAAATCCGCGGGCCGAGCCCTTGTGCATCGGGCGAAGGCTGAAACTCCCCGGCCATGCAACAGGCCTGATGTCGGGGAGCCGTGGCGGGGTCGACGGGACGGCACGTTGTGAAAGAACGCGAGCGCAACTCGGGAGACCTGTCGCGGCGGCGGGGGCGACCCGCAAGCCGCGCCATTTGCAGCCGTGTTCCGCCACGCAGAGGATCGCGTTAAGCGCTTGGAGGTTAGACAGGCTGACATTTCCCCGCTGTTTCGGCAAACACGGGGCAATCTTTTCGTATTGTTCGGGAGTGATCTGCATCATTAAAGGATCATGGCGCCATCCGTCTCGAAAGTCAATTGTTTAGTGTTAACAGGCTCTAGGAGTCTGTATCTGCCTCGTATAGACTCTTTACAAATGGGACATTCTTCTGAGTTGTTGACCATATCGTTGCTCGGCCAAGTCTGCAATGACGAAGAGCACGTCGTCTCAAGGGTCAGCTTGTCAGCATATATTCCATTCCATCCTGGTCTCAGGCACCCAGGAATCCGGTATCGTAATTAAGAACTGATACATGTCCGAATGGAAGCCGGAGACGAAAAATCATGGATTCACAAACAAGACACAAAGTTCCAGCACTTCAAATGTTTGACTCCATAGGTTTGGGATGGCAAGCCTTTTTATGTACGAATTCGAAAGCCCAAAGTGAGGGGTTTTCCCTTTCATGTCCCCCGCTTGGATGGCATGATAGACGGTCCGCGTTTAGTTGATTTGGGGGTGAGCACGCGCGGACGATGGCCTCCTTGAACGGCGAGAGCTACTAAGGTTAATATTACACATTCGCAAAGGACACGCGGGCGTTTGATGGCGATTGAGACGTATTATCCCTTCCAGGAATGTGAGCCCAAGTGGCGGCAGGCGTGGGCGGAGCGCGGGTTGTTTCGGGCCGGGGTGGGGGACGGGCGGCCCAAGGCTTACGTGCTCGAGCAGTTCCCATATCCTAGCGGCAAGCTGCACATGGGGCACGTGCGGGTCTATACGATCGGGGACGCGCTGGCGCGGTTTCGGCGGATGCAGGGTTACGACGTGCTGCATCCGATGGGATTCGACGCGTTCGGGCTGCCCGCCGAGAACGCCGCGATCAAGCACGGTGCCCAGCCCGGCGAGTGGACCGAGCGCTGCATCGACCAGATGCGCGAGCAATTCACGCGGCTCGGGTGCTCGTATGACTGGGACCGCGAGGTGGTCACCTGCCGCGACGATTACTACCGCTGGAACCAGTGGATCTTCATCAAGATGTGGGAACGGGGGTTGGCCGAGCGGCGCAAGGCGGCCGTCAACTGGTGCCCCAAGTGCAACACCGTGCTGGCCAACGAACAGGTCATCAACGGGCGCTGTTGGCGTCATGAGGATACCGACGTGGAAGTGCGCCAGCTCGACCAGTGGTTCCTCAAGATCACCGACTACGCCGAGGAACTGCTCGGCGACCTCGACGCCAAGCTCGCCGCGTGGCCCAACCTGGTTACGGCCCAGCAGCGCAACTGGATCGGCCGCAGCGAGGGCGCCGAAGTGGTCTTCCGGGTCAAGGAGAGCGGCGAGCCGCTGCCGATCTTCACCACGCGGCCCGACACGCTGTTCGGCGTCACGTTCATGTCGATCGCGCCCGAGCACCCCAAGATCATGGAGTGGATCGCCGGCAAACCGAACGAGGCCGAGGTCAAGGAGTTTATCAGTCGGGTCGTGCACGAAGGCCGCGAGAGCCGCACCGACGAGGCCGCCGAGAAGGTCGGTATGCCGCTGGGAGTCTCAGCCGTCAACCCCGTCAACGACGAGGAAATCCCGATCTACGTCGCCAACTTCGTGCTCATGGAGTACGGCACCGGCGCGATCATGGCCGTCCCCGCCCACGACCAGCGCGACTTCGAGTTCGCGCGGAAGTACGGGATCCCCATCCGGGTCGTGATCCAGCCCCAGGGCCAAACGCTCGACCCCGCGGCGATGGAGGCGGCCTACGTCGAGCCGGGCGTGATGACCCAATCGGCGCAGTTCGACGGGGCGGCCTCGGAGCAGGCCAAGGGGGCGATCACGCGCTGGCTCGCCGGGCGGGGCAAGGGCGAACCGACCGTCCAGTATCGCCTACGCGACTGGCTCATCTCGCGCCAGCGCTTCTGGGGGACGCCGATCCCGTTTGTCTTTTGCGCCGACTGCGGGTTGGGGCCCGTCCCCATCGATGAGCTGCCGGTCAAGCTCCCCAAAAAAGCCGAATTCGGCGGCGAAGGCAACCCGCTGGCGAGCGTGCGCGAGTGGGTCAATGTCACCTGTCACAAATGCGGCGGCCCGGCCCGGCGCGAGACCGACACGATGGACACGTTCTTCGATAGCTCGTGGTATTACCTGCGCTATTGCGACGCCCACAACGACCGGCTGCCGTTCGCCAAGGAGGCGGCCGCGGCCTGGATGCCGGTCGGTATTTACGTCGGAGGCAAGGAGCACGCGATCCTGCACCTGCTCTACTCGCGGTTTTTTACCAAGGTGTTGCGCGATCTGGGCTTGATTGAGCTGGATGAGCCGTTCGCGCGGCTGCTGTGCCAGGGGATGGTGCTCAGCGAGGGCGAGGACCCGCGCACGGGCGAGGTCAAGATGTTCAAGATGAGCAAATCGGTCGGCAACGTGATCGACCCGGGCGAGCTGATGGACACCCACGGCGCCGACGTGGCCCGCCTGTTCATCCTGTTCGCCTCGCCGCCGGACAAGGACCTGGAGTGGTCGGAGACCGGGGTGGAGGGGATGGCCCGGTTCGTAAACCGCATCTGGCGCGCCACGCAGAACAACCTGGAGACGCTTCGCGCGGGGGTTGCGGCGGGGGCCGAGGTCGAGCCGGGCGCGGTCGAGCGCGAGGCCGACAGGGAACTCTTGCGCCGTATCCATGAGACGACCCGGCGCGTCACGGTCGACTTGGCCGAGCGCGAGCAGTTCAACACGGCGATCGCCGCGTGCATGGAGCTGCTCAACGCTCTCAATGACTACCCCTTGCGCGAAGGCGATCCCCTCGGCTCGCGGCTGGCGGCGTTGGCCATGACGCGGCTGGCGTTGCTGCTGGCTCCGTTCGCGCCGCACCTGGCCGAGGAGGTCTGGAGCCAACTCGGGCGCGAGGGCCTGGCCGCTGAGCAGCCCTGGCCCCGGTGGGACGCGGCGGCGCTGAAGGTCGAGACGGTTGAGATCGCCCTCCAGGTCAACGGCAAGGTCCGCGCGCGGCTCCAGGTCGGAGTCGAAGAGGCCGAGGCGTCGGTCCGCGAACGCGCCCTGGCCGAGCCGGGCGTCCAGAATTTCATCGACGGCAAACAGGTGCGCAAAGTCATCTACGTGCGGCACAAGCTGGTCAACGTCGTGGCGACCTGAAGCCTCGACCGCGCGCCGGAGGATGGGGATCGGCGGGAACCGAGAGCCGATCAGGTTGGAACACGGGCACCCTTCATTGATACCGCGGTTGCTCCCAAAATTGAATCACCCCCGAGCGAATCAACTCGGTTCGATTTTCCTTGCCCTTATCGCTGGATAAAGCTGAGAATGGACCTATGAAGAACTTCCCCACGGGAGAGCCCCATGACCTATGTGATCAGTAGACTTTGCCAAGACTGCAAAGACTTATCGTGCGTCGAAGTTTGTCCCGTCGACTGTATTTACGATTATACGGGTGATGATCCATCCATCCCCAAGAACCAACTCATGATCGACCCCACTGAATGCATCGATTGCAATGCGTGCGAGCCGACCTGCCCCTGGCAGGCGATCTTTTCGGACCAGACCCTTCCCGAGCTGTTCAAGGAAGACCTGGAGCTCAACGCCAAGATCGTGGACCAGGAGCGGGACGTCCCGATCCGGGAGGCCGACGCTCCGACGCCCGGTCCCGATGAAGTGGAAACGAATAAAGAGAAGTGGGGTTACGCTTGACCCTGGGGGAACGCAACCATGGGGCTCTTTGATAAACGCGCCCGTCTGTTAAAGGATAAGATCCTGGACCTGAACGTCCGCCTGGCCAAAGCGGCCCAGGAGAAGGATTACAGGGTCGAGCAGGGGGTTTACTTCGCCAACCTGCCGAATATGGGCGAGTCCACCCAAATCCTGATGGCCGTCGATCTGCACGCGGGGGGGGAAGACTCGGTCATCCGCGCCTTTTTCGACCGCAATGGGTTTACGGTCGGGGAACTAAAACTCGACCGGTCGCACGGCCGGGTCCATGACATCGAAATCACCCCGCCCGAGGAATTGGTGACGTCGATGGCGATCGTCATGCGCTCGGAGGATTTCCACGTCATTGACGACCGCGAGCAGCCCCAGGCGTTCAACTTCTTGCAACGTACATGCCCCATCAGCGCCCTCTCGCGCGCCCTGTGCGTGCTGTTCACCGAGAGAGTCAAAAAGCTCATCGAGGGCTCGGCGGTCAAACACACGCGGGAGGGCAACCGGCTGCTCAGTTGGGTGCCCGAGGTCGGCACGGCGCTGCGCAAGAAGGTGGACGGGGGCGTGATCTACGCGCTCGAATACTATTTCGACGAGGCCTTTGAACATTTTTACTCCGGCGACTTGCGGAAGGATGGGGGCGAGAAGAGCCAATTTCAACTTCGGCTGGAAAAGGCCGTGGAGAGCGGTCAGGCCGACGAGTTTTCGATCGATCAGTTGTTTCAGGCCCCCGAGCCGCCGCCCGCCGATGCCGCGTCCCCGAAGCCGACACCGGCCAAACCCCGGACCGGGGCGCCGGCGGAGCAGCCGATATCATTCGATGACCGGGCCCTGTCGAGGAAGAGAACGGCCGAGCAACCAGCCCCATCCCCTCGTCCGGCCACTCATGACAAGGAAGAAATCCGTAAACTGAAGCGCGGCGCGCAGCTCACGAAAACGTTCGCGATCATGTATCGTTCGCTTGTCGACACCGGTCCCGCCGACGCCGCGCACAACGCCGAAACGCTCCTGCAACATCTCAATCAACTTTTCAGGGCGCTCGCTTCGTGTGTCTTGGTCAGGGAGCACGCGAGCGATTCGATGACGCCCTACGCGCGGGCCGGCGAGCCGCTGGTCTGGAGCAGTGCTTCGGGCCGATCCATCTCGGGTCACCTTGTCCGCGAGTGTGTCAAACGCCGGTCGGTCGCCTCGGGCGTCGCGCCGGATGGACCGGGAGCCGATCAAGACGTGGCCTCGCGGCAGGTTTATGCCGCCGCCGTGCCTTTGCTGGTCAACAATTCAATTCAAGGGGTTCTATACCTGGAACGGCAATGCGGGAAGGACGGGTTCCGCAAGGACCATTTGAAGATGTTGAATCGGTTGTCCCAGGTTTTCGAGGAATTCCCCCACCTCACGATCGGAAGTCCGCGACCCTCCAAAAACGAATAACGTGCCGGGGTGTAGAGATCCGTTCACCGGCTGCGATGAGACCGCAAGGCACGGCCGGATCGGCGGCTTTGGAACAAGTCGCCTACCAAATCGTTTTCAATTGCCAGATATCCAGGGCTTTGAGGTTCGCGCTGCCGCCGCTCGCGAACGCCTCGACGCCGATATTGGTCGCCGCCGCACCGATGTTGTTGCTGAATACGACCCAGTCGTTCGCAAACACTTCAACCAGTGACTTGTCGATGAATACATGCAGCCGCAACGTGTCCTCGCCGTCGAGCAGGTCGACTTCGGCCTTTTTGTCGCCGACGATAAGGAATCGGCCGTCGTAGGTGATGGGAGCAAAGCTCTCGCCGTCGGGGGAACGGCGGATCTTCAGACCGTAAACCGACGCGTCGCCAGGTTCAAACTCCGCGATGATCTCGATGGTGTCGCCGCGTCCCCGCGCATCCTGGACCACGTGAGACGAGTCGGCGAGCGCCACGTTCCAATCCTCATAGTGTTCGCCGCGCAATTTCTTTAGTTCAGGCGGAGGCTGTTGCGAAAGGCGGCCGTCGGGCCGGACCCTGAACACCCTCGGCAATGAAAGGCCGCCCCCCGTGGTCATCCAGAATAGGCGCCGGCCCAGATGATCGACCTCGGCCACGTAAGGCGCATAGACCGTGCCTCTGTAATCCTGGTGGCCGTGAATTTTGTGATCGAATCCGTATGCGCCGGAGTAATCCAGATAGCCGTGGTATTCGGGTTCGAATTTGCAATTCTCGAAATCCATTGTTCCCGTGTAGTAACGACATACGCCCTGGGGAGCATAGGTCACCACCCATTTGTCGTCCAACTTGAACAGCGTGGCGACCTCCCAGTGTTTCGGTCCCTCGCCGACCAACGGTATCCCGATAAACTCCCAATCAACGAAATTGTCGGACTTGTATAATGAAATGCAGGCCTTGCCGCCCTCCTTGCGCGCGCCCAGCACCATGTACCACTGACCCGCCTCCTTGAACACGAACGGGTCCGAGATGATGGCATAGTCACCCTCCTTGAGCGTCCCCACCGACTTGGGGCCAAACGGAGTGGCCGGATGTTTCTCCCAGCCGATCAGCTCGTCATCGGTCGGCATCGCGATCCCGATATTGCTGCCGTACTTCGTGCCGATACTGGCGTAAAAGGCCATGGGCACGCCGTCATCGTTGATGATCGTGTTGCCCGAATAACAGTGCTTTTCACCGATCTCGCGCGAGGGCCACAGCGCGATCGGTAGGTGTTCCCAGTAAACCAAGTCTTTGCTTCGCGCATGACCCCAATGCTTATAGCCGAAACCATAGCTGTCCGGATTGTACTGGTAAAACATGTGATAGTAGCCCTTGAAGTAGAAGGGTCCATCCGGGTCGCCGTTCGACCAGGCCGGGGGTTTAAAGTGAAAAGTCAATCTGTCCTTCGAGGTTCCGATGCCCCGCCGCGCCAGCGAATCAACATTTCTCATGGCGATCTCAACGCCGGCATTGGCGTAGACCGGAAACCTTCGCCTGTCACTCTGTACGATCTGGTCAACGTTGATATAGCCCCAGGGGAGGGGATCAGTCCCCTGGCCCCACATATTATAAAGATGCACCAGGCCTTGGGTCGTGCCGGTATGCGTGTCAATGATTTGGATCTGCGCGGTTTTGCCCCTCAGGTTCTTGACGTCCCATGTGTACCAGCTCAGGCGCCCATCATCCTGGGCGGCCCAGTTGACGCCGCTAGCCGTCCGCTGGACCTCATCGTCGATCAGCAGGTTGATGCAGCAGGTATTCGGCGCGATCCCGTCTTGTTCGAGGTCTCGGGTGTCGATCGCGTTTCCGCCTTCATCCGTCAGCGAACCCCAGGTCGCGCCGCCGTCGGCCGAGAACTCCAGTTTCCCGCCGCTTTCGTTGCCCAGCCAGACTCGGACCGTCAGCGCATGCGCCTTGCCGGCGCGAAGATCGGTGGGGCGGGCCAGATCATAAGCCTTCAGCGCGGCGTTGATATAAGGGCCGGGGTTCTCGACTCGGACACCTTCATCGGGGCCTCCACCGTGTTCTTCCCATCGATGCTTCCATCCGGGCCAGAAAGCAAGGCCCGCTTCGATATCATGTTCCAGGGACTTCGTGGCTCTCTGATTGGTGATGAGCCACTCCCACTGGTTCGCGGCGTGCCAGGGACCGTGAATCCCCGCGGCCTGGGGATAGGGTTCCCCTCCCATGTCGGTCCGGCCCCATGTTTTGAACGTGATACGCAAATTGTTTCCACGAGAAAAGCCCTGAACGCTCCGGATTCCGTTCATCAGGCGTCTTTCGTTAAAATCGCCGTTGCGGTCGAAAAAACACCAGTCGCCGCCGCCCAGGTCCCATAGCCGGGAGTAGCATGAGCCGGGCTGAATCGTCCCCGCGGGAGGCGGCCAGGGAACCGCGTCCCCATCATCCGCCCCCACGTTCCAAACGTCCGGGTCCAGCCCATACATCCCGCCGGATCGACCCATCGCATCGAAACTCTCGCGGAACAAGACTTCAGGGACCGAGGAATTGGGATTATCGCGCTCCACCACGATATCGTCGAAAACCGCATGCTTGAAACTTCCCAAACCGATGTAGACGAGGCCGGCTTTTTCGCCGCTTGGGTCCGTTGCGTTCGTTTCGAGTTTCAACGGGTGGTGGCCGCCATTGATGAGAAAGTTGATATGGTCGCGCTCGATGGTGAACGGCGGCGAGGTCATGACGCCCGTTCCCTGTTCACCATTGTGATAACTGTTGACAAACCCATTCCCACGGAATCCCGTCACGGGGTTCTGTTCGGAGAGCGTACCCGTGGCGGGGCCCTGACCAAAGGCATCGCCACTCACCCACCAATCTCCAAAGTCTTCGCTCTCAAAGTCGGCGATCATGATTTCGCTGGATTCGGCGGCCAGAGCATTCAGTCCCCATGACAGGCATAAAACCCCCGCCCAGAGGGATATGATCGCTTTCGAAGTCTTTCCCATCGTTTTGTCCTTCATTCGCCGAAGATTGCACCCCTGATGTTGGATTCCCTTTCGCCAATCTCTGAACAGCCAAGTTCCTTCAGGACCCGCGGGGAGATGACCTCAAAACGCTATCATGACCGATGCTTTTCATGAAAGGAATAGTTGGGCCAGTCAGTCATTTTCGGCGGTGAGAGATAGAGTTAGGGAAGTCCGATGGGGTTCGCCCGTCCTACCTGCCATCCGATCAAATCGACGTACGGCCCCAGCTCAGCAACGTCGGGCGCCTTCGATACCGATCAAATCGGCGGAATGTGTTTGAGGCATATCGCCGTCGGGTGATTAAATACGGAAGTAGCGATGTACGGTTGCAGATCGAGTGCCCTGGATTAGATGGAGTGTAAAATGATTGGACGTGTGAACGTGTGTGGTTTGTTGCTTGTTCCGATCGTCCTCTTCCCCGCGTCGACCTTTTCGATGACGGGCGATTATCCCGACGAAACATTGCCGCGGGAGATCCCGGTGGCTCCCTATCACGGCGAGACGTATGAGGCCGTCGTCCCCGATACGCTGGATCTCGCCGAACACGCCGAGCTGGCGATCAACGTTCTCACAAGGTGCCTCGCCCCCGAGTATGACTATGAACTGTATGACCTCTTGGACCTAAGCATCAATCCGCCCACGTTGATGTCGGGCGGCGGATACATCAACCTCAATCCCAAATGGGCCGAAGCCCTGCCCCGCCTGAGAGTCATGACGGGAAGCACCACCAACCTCGACGTCGATGGAAAGCTGATCGCCAGTCTCGTCCACGCCACGGGCAAGGACGGACTCTGTTATTACCCCGTCGAAGGCCGTCCGTGGGCCTTTTTCGAGGAGGCGACGCGAAAGATCGGCAAGCCTTATGCGGACGTGTTCGGTGAGGGGCGCCAATTGTTGGCGTATGCCGTCTGGTATCAGCATGACGCAAATCCCCTGTGGAAGGAACTCGCCGAACGAAAGATACGGCGTTTGACCGAACTGACCCTGCGCAAGGATGACACGCTGTAATTCAGGGGTGGTCGCGGCTATACGCCGGGAGACGGCGCCGAGGGTCCGGTCGTTCCCGTTGCGGATACCGGGGTTTATCCCGCCGAAAAAGGTATGACGGGAACCCCGGCCACATATATCAGCGGCTTCATTCCGATGGCCGGCGCCGCTTGGCACCGTCTGACGGGGGATCCGTCCGCGCTCGAACTGGGACGCGGGCTGGCGCTTTACCTTTATCGCCATGGAGAAATGCTCAACCCGAATACGGGTTTCCCCACCGTCGTGGACCATCCCGGTCATCTCACCAAGAGCATCCTCTCGAATCTGACCTATGCCTTGGTGGTCGGGGACCAGGAAATGATCAAATGGGGCAAGACGGGCTTCGAACACCTGGTCAAGCTTTGGGATCCCGATCATACGGGGATCATCTTCGGGAAAGTCCCCTGTGTTCTCTCGCATATGATCGCGACGGGAATCCTGTTATCTCAGGCCGGGGAAGGTGATTACTGGGAGGAGGTCGACCGATGGGTGCGCAACAGCCTCATCAATTGCCAATTGCAAGCCGCGGACATGGAGAAAACCAAGGCCCTGCCGACCGACTACAAAACGGATCTGGGACCCAACGTCATCCAACCCGACGACGCCACGGAGCGCTGTATCGGTACCTGGTGCCACGGACTCACCGAACGTCTTCGCTCGATCGGCTGCTGCAACGGGAACGCCTCGATCACGCTTCACTACATCTGGGACAATATCGTTACGGCCGATGACGAGGAGCTTAGGGTGAACTTGTTGATGAACCGCGCGTCGCCCTGGGCGGACGTCGATAGCTATCTGCCTTATGAGGGGAAGGTGGCCGTTGAATTGAAAACAGATCAAAAGGACCTATTCATCCGAATTCCCAAATGGACCCATTGGAACAAGGTTTCGTGCTCCGTGAACGGGCAATCTCATGAATACCAATGGCGGAAGGGATATATAGCGGTCGGCGCGGTCAAGGCCGGAGATGAGATCGTGGTGGAGTTTCCCATGAAACGGAGGGTCCTGTCCTCGGCGTTCCCGGCGGTTTTTCATCAAGCGGTCTTTTCACCAGGTGAAGCGTATCAGGTGACCCTAAAGGGAAACACCGCCGTCGATCTCACGCCCGATTTGGGTTACCCCGTGGGGAATCATGCGCAATACCGCGCCGACACGGCCCCGCTAAAGCAAGTGCGGCGCTTCGTCTCGCGCGAGCGATTCATCTGGTAGGGTCCGTCGCTCTCGGAATTCGTGGTTGCCAAAACCGCTCCCCGCCGTCATCATGATTCGCTCGCGTGGAGCGGGTAATCGATCGCGACTTTAACAACTGTGTCCCTCGAATCTGTTGGGTATCTCAATACAGTGGGGAGGTCCATCATGGATCGTAGAGATTTTCTTAAGCTCTCGGCGAGCGGCGCGGCGCTGGCGGCGGCCGAATCTCAGGGCCCGATCTTCGCCCAAATCCCGTCCGAGCGACCCAATATCTTCATGATCTTTTCCGACGATACGCCCAAACGGGATTTCGGGTGCTACGGGAACAACGTCGTCCGCACGCCCCGCATCGACCGGTTGGCCAGCGAGGGCATGCGGCTTGATAACGTCTACACCGGTTCGCCGACCTGCGTTCCGAGCCGCACCTGCCTCTACACGGGGCTTTACCCCATCCGCAACGGGGCCCACCCCAACTGGAGTTCCGTGAAACCCGGGACCAAGAGTCTGCCCCATTATTTGAAGGCCCTGGGCTACCGGGTCCTTCTGCTGGGCAAGAAACACCTCTGGCCGTGGGACAGCTTCCCATTCGAATACCATGATGACGATATAGGATCCCTGGGGCCGGGCGAGGACCTGCAAAGAATCCTGGCCGAACCCGGCGATCAACCGTGGTGCATCGTCATGTGCAAGTTCAGCGCTCATGTCCCCTGGCCCCACAACAATACCAATTACAAGACCGATCAGATGGACATTCCGCCCGACCACGTCGACACGCCGCAGACCCGAGACCTGCGGTGCCATTATTACTCGAAGATCACCGAGATGGACGAAGCGGTGGGCAAGGTTTTGGATCTCTTGGACCGTTCGGGCAACGCGGAGAATACTCTCACGATCTACACCGCGGACCACGGCACCGACTGGCCGAAACAGAAGTGGAACCTCTACGATGCCGGCATCAACGTCCCGTTTATCGCCCGCTGGCCGGGAAAGATCAAACCCGGCTCCTCCAGCGACGCGCTGATCAGTTACGTCGACATCCTGCCGACTTTCGTTGACGTTGCCGGTGGAGACGTCTCGAAGTTGACCGCACGGGTGGACGGCGCGGAATTGGACGGTGAGAGCTTCCTGCCGGTCCTCGCGGGCGAGACGCAGGACCATCACGCCGAGATATTCGCATGTTTTACGTGGGGCGTCATGGAGGCGTACCCCATGCGGGCGGTGCGCACCAAGACCCATAAGTACATCTGGAACATCGACTCCCATTTCAGATACCAGTGGCCCCCCGATACCGGCTGGTGGGGCGAGAGCCAAGGCCCCATGGCGCTGACGCCGTGGGCCGCTCACGGATGGTCCATGGCGCGATCATGGCTCGAAAAAGCGAAGACCGACCCCGCCGCCGCGGATATAACCAACGCGCTTCAGTTCAGGCCGCCCGTCGAGCTGTATAACGTGCGGGAAGACCCTTATGAGATGAACAACCTCGCCCAGGATCCGGACCAACAACAAACGCTCGCCTCCCTGCGCGCGAAGCTGGATGCTTGGATGCAGCAGCAGGGCGATACGGGGGACTCGGCCTATCACAAAGAGGCCCACCGAGATAAGCGATTCTTGGATGAGTTCTACGGACGCCAGGTTGTCATCAACGTGAGAATGTACCCGGGACCCGCCGATCCCATCACGAAAACCCTGGCCGCGTCGGTCCAATTAACATGCCCGGTCTGGCGCGCCGAGATTCGCTATACGCTCGACGGGAGCGAACCGACGCGCAATTCAACGCTGTATACGGAAATGTTTCATCCGCTCCCCCCCGTGACAATTAAGGCCAAGGGTTTTTTCGAAGGCGGCGAAACCCCCGTGAAGGTCGTCGCGGTCGACGACGTCGATTTCCGGTTCCATTACCAATACCACTTTAAGCCCGAGTCCTGGTAACGCGGACCTTATATGGGGGGGGGCGCCATTCGGCGCCGGGTCTGAGCTCAGATGCGCCCAGCCCCTTTGTTACGGGCAAACATGCATTTGTCAACTGCCCGGGGTTTTGTAACAGTGGCGAAAAGTTGCTTGCCGGTTTGATATGCTCAGAAGCTTGCGGAATCCGTTTTCCGGTAGTGCAGGTAGTCTATCAAAAACTGTTGGTTTGCGGGGGCGCCCTTGCCGGTTTGGTAGCTTAGGGAATGGTCCCTCATTTTTATTATTTCAAATGGACTTTCCCAAACCGGAGTCAGGAACCATGGATCTTCACTGTTACCCTTGATCCCAACCTGCAAATGCCTTGAGTCGATCACCCGCACGAGCAGGTAAAGCGCCTCTTGATCAAATATTTCGCTTGGGATGTCTCCATCAAATTGAGGTCCAAAACCCCGATCATTATGATTCTCCCAACCTCGCCCCGAACGTCCAAGCTGAATGTTTCCGACCACGTGTCCCTTTCCCGGAAAATAGGCGACGCCCGGGTGCCAGGCATTACTCTTACCCTCGTCATCCCTGGGACTGAATCCAAGGATGATGCTCCAGGCATACGTGTCTTCTGGTGGAATGAAGCGCATCTCGATCTCCCAGGGCGGTTTGTAATGATCGAGGGAAATGGGATCTCCGGGAGCGAAATTTCCTCCGGCAAGGTTGTTCCCGCCGGCCAGGGTCACGGTCAGGTAACCCGGGTGAGACCACGTTTCGGTCACGTGACCATGGAACTCGCTCCAATAGTGGCCGATGAATCCCGGATGATTGAAATCGTGTGAAAAGTGTTCGATGGAAGGGAATGGATGAGAATACCGAAAGTCGATAAACCCAAAATAGGCCTCCGCGTCCCGAATAACCGGTTCGGCTTCGGGCCATTGTTCCTGTATCCACGAGGACGACGCGACAATCGGGCTGACATTCCAGACACCCGTAATCTTTCCATATCTTGAGACATCCAAAGTTCTTCGCAGGAACGCGGTTTGAGGATTGAAACGGATTCCAAACGTGACGTGGGTTGGGCTATTCAAAAAGAACTGGGGATATGCGTGAGTATTGGCGGGGCCGAAATCATGCTGACCGTCGCCGATATCGATGGACGACAGCCCCCAGTCGCCTTGAAAGGATGGAAACGCGGAAGGGTCGTCGCAGTTGCCCCACACGTAAAACTGTTCCTTCAGACCGGCGTCCACCCACCTGGAACCCAGATGAATAATGTACAGTTGGAAAGAATGGGTGTCGGGTGGTTTGCGGGTCCGGTCCGTCGGCCAACTGGAGGGATCGGAAAACGTCAGCTCCACGTTCAACCCAATCGCAATATTGACCTGAACCGAAGCGCATTTGGTCCAGAAGGAATGCATTGCGTCCATTTCGCATTCCCAAGGGGGAGGGTAGTCGGCCAGAGGGATGGGTTCGCGCAGGATTCCCTTGATTTCCTCGTCCAGACCCGAGTGATAGATCGTCAGTAATCCGGGATGTTCGTTGGGGGAAATCGACGTTTCTTCCGAGGCTTGATACGAGTACCGACTCGGAATTCCGGGTTCGAAGTGATCGGTAAAATCTCGGATGTCGTTGGCAAGAGTTGAATAGGGTGAGTTGAATATGAGGATTAAGCAAAAGGATGCGGATTTTACGTAGTCGATCCTGAAAAAGACCCCTTGCCCAACAACAATGGGATCAAAACGCTGGTGGGTAGTGTATAGTTTTGCAAGAAAAGCGGTCAGTCGCCGCCGAAACCTTGCGAAAGTTGGCGCCATGAAACCCAAGCCCTCCCCGTGCGAAGACCTGCAAGGCGATCTGTTCAAGCCGACATTTCCCATTTTGCTAACCAAACCGTTCGATCCTCCAAATCTTTGAGTGGATCAGCCCACCGTGCCTGGCCAAAGGCAAGGGATTTGACCATGGATTCTGGCCGAAGAAGCTCTTTTGAGTTCTCACGGCCGGCAATTTCAACATTCACCCCCTTGGATCACC
>CAUZJO010000080.1:0-21257 GCA_963580245.1 Candidatus Sumerlaeia bacterium
GTTGTTAGGCTCGACGCCGACGGCAGTCCCGCCGGGGGGCCGATTACGTTTGGGCTGACCAGCGGCCAGGCCTTCCGCCTGCAGCAGATCGATCTGGCCGACGGGTCCGGGACCGTCGAGGAGACCTTTTCCCTCGACGGCATCATTGACGCCACCGGGTCGCTGGTCGATTTCGAAACCTTCGTGACCTCGGCGGCGTTTGCGACCGCGGAGCTCGCGTCGCTCACGATCACGGCGGTCGGGGGATCGCCGATCGGCGACGGGGCCTATTCGTTGGACAACATTGCGTGAAGCGAACCGGGTTCGGTCAGCGCGCTGACGCCGGGCACGACTTATGATTTCACGGTCGGCGCTTACGACGCGGCGGCCAATGAATCGGCCCCATCGGCACCCTTGCAGGTGACCACGCTGGGTCAGGGGCCGGGGCCGGCCGCGCCGACGGGGCTTGCGATTGTCGCGAGCGACGGCCAGTTGAGTCTGGATTGGGCCGACAACGCCGAGCCGGAGGTGACGGGCTACAATGTTTATCGTTCGGCGACCAGCGGCGGGCCGTATACGCAGATCGCGACGGTGATCGCCTCGGATTATGTCGATGCGCCGCTCGCCAATGGGACGACGCAGCACTACGTGGTGACAGCGCTGGACACGGCGCCGAGCGAGTCGAGATTTTCGAGCGAAGCCGCGGGCACGCCGGCCGACGTGACGACGCCGTCCGCGCCGACGGGCCTGGGGACGCTGGCCGGCGACGCGCAGGCGAGCCTGGATTGGACCGACAATCCCAAACCCAATGTAACCGGATATCACGTCTTGCGTTCGACCGTCAGCAGCGGGCCGTATACCCAAATCGCGACGGTCGCCGGCTCGGACTACGTGGACTCGCCGCTGGTCAATGGTACGACTTATTTCTATGTGGTAACGGCCATCGACGGCGCGGCGATGCGAATTTACAAGGACGGCTTCGAAGCGGCCAGTCGGCCCAAGACCGGCAACTTGACGACCAATCCAGCGGTGGGCGCCTGGATCGGCGCGGACCCGACCAACAATAAGTGGTTCGACGGCGTGATCGACTCGACGGGGCCGGCGGTCAACTTTGAGACCTTCGCCCTCTCCCCACCCTTCTCCACGTCGGATTTGGAGTCGGTCACGCTGACTTCGACCGGCGGATCGCCGGCGGGCGACGGGGCGTTCTCGGTGGACAACTTCCTGTGGACCGGCCCCGGCGGTTCCACCAACCCCCTGACCCCCGGCACAACCTACGATTTCACCGTATCCGCCTTCGACGCCGCCGCCAACGAGTCAGCCCCCTCAGCCCCACTTCAGGTGATCACGCCCAATTAAGGGGGGCCGTCCACGCCGTGACCGCTGTAACGAGCCGCGACGATCCGCCATGAGAAAACCGCCGGTCGGTCCAGGATCGTCCCCGCCGGCCAGTGTCGGTTGGCTTTTGCTCTGGAATAGATTTTATCCGAATGTCGCGGTTATCCCGATCAATCGCCTAAAACGTGGATAACCAGCCGGCGCTGGTGCGAGCGGAGGCGGTGTTCCCACAGATAGATGCCCTGCCAGACGCCCAGGGCCAGTCGGCCCTCATCAATGGGGATCGAGAGCGTCGTGGCGGTCAGGGCTGCTTTGATGTGGCTGGGCATGTCGTCGGCGCCCTCGAGGGTATGGGTGAACTCGGGATCATCGGGCGGCGCCAGGCGGTTGAGCCAGCCCTCAAGGTCGTGGCGCGCGCTCGGGTCGGCGTTCTCCTGGATGGTCAGGCTGGCCGAGGTGTGGCGCACCATGACGGTGCATAAGCCTTGGACCACGCCGGACTCGCGGACCGCCTCACCGATCGAGGAGGTGATTTCGTGCAGCCCCTGACCTCGGGTCTGAATGGAGATGTGATGAATCACGGGTCCTCGTTATCGTATGAGGTCTTCGCAAAAGAGATGTTTCACGTGACCGGTAGAATCTTCCGGCGTGGACCACGTCGCCCCGTTGTCGAACATGTGAAGCTTATGCCTTTCGCGGAATGCCGGCAGGGTTCCCTTGTTGGTCACGACTTCGCACTGACCCGTGCCATTCCCTCCAGCCCTCACTCGGCTTCCATTTCGCTTCCCCACCGCCCCGTCCGCTCGCCGAGCGGCTCTAGGTAGTCGATGACGTGCTTACGGTCGCGGCGGCGGGCGACATCGAGCGGCGTGGAGCCCGCAGTGGTGGTTAGGTTGATGTCGGCGCCGTACTGGACCAAGAGCTGGACGGCTGGGAGGTGACCCATCGAAGCGGCCAGGTGCAGGGGCGCGACGTCTTGGGCGTTTTTGTGGTTGGGGTCGGCGCCGGAGATGAGGAGCAGCTCCATGATCTCGATCCGGTTCTCGGTGGCGGCGCTTAGCAAAGGGGTGTGGCCCAGGCGTTGCTCGGCCAGGTTGGGGGCCGCCCCCTCGTCGAGAAGCCACGCGACCATCGGGGCGTTGTTGACGTTTACCATGTCATGGAGCGGGGTGGATCCGCTGTATCGTGAGCGCGTGTTGACTCGAGCGCCGCGTTCGAGCAGCCGCGCCGCCGTCGGCCGGTTTTCTTGCAGGACGAGGTTGTGGAACGCCGTCTGGCCGAACTGATCGTCGCGAGCGTCAATATCCCAGCCTTCGAAGGCGATCCGATCCAGCCAGGCCTCGTTGCCCGTCAGCGCGGCCGTCATGACGGCGAAATGGGTGTTGGTCGTCGACTCGTCGCCGGCCCGCGCGCCGCTCGGCGCGGCGATGGGCGCGGGGTCCTCGTGGGTCCTGGAGGCCTCGAACATCTTGTCAAACAGGGCCTCGTTCACGTCCCCCCCACCGGCGCAGCCGACCGCGCAGGCGACAAGGGCGGGGAGAAAAACCGAGAGCGAGAGTATTCGGCCCAAATCCTGCTTCCAATTCAATTAAGATAAGATGCGGGGAGCCCGGTGGGCGCCCGACCGCGACGGGGCGAGACCATCGCCAGTTTATCAACCGCTCCACCCTCCCGCAACCGTACCGGCGGAGATCCCGACGCGGTTGATCACCTTCCAATCCCCCTTCTCCCTGGCCGGCGGCCGATGTGGGGCGCGAAGATATGGTTGAAATCGTCTAAGATTGGCGGGGGATACCTTATTCGCATTAGGTTGCCGATAAGCCCTTGGGAGATGAACCGAAGCGCCTGGGATGCGGAATGAAGAGGTTCTTCGACGAGGGGAAATCGGACAAAACCGGTTCGGGTGGGCCAGCCTACCCCATTTTTCGCCCGATTCTCGTATTTCGGGGGAGTGCCGATTAAAGATTGTTCCCGTTCTCGGTTTTTTGTTATGGTGAAAATGGTTGCACAGTGGCAAATGCCCTCTCCTGAGGAATCCTTTCCCACTTCGAAATCAGTCAAGAGTCGCCGATGATGAAGAAAGGTCTTAGTTCGGTCACCCTCTGGATCGTCATCTTTCTGGTCTTCATCCTGCTTTTCATGAAGTACAACCAGCAGGATCGGCCCCAACCGTTGGGAATCATGGCCTGGGAGCAAATCGCCCAAAAGGGTTATAATCAGAGCAAGCCCGAGGAGCCCAACAGTCTGATCATTGAAGCGGTGGATGAAGACGGTCTGATCAAAAGCCAGATCCTGAATGAGGAGGCCAATGAAGTACAGTCCTACGTGACGGAATACCTCAGCGGCAGTCAGGGTGAGTTGGTCCTCAAATGGGCCAAGCAATATAACGTCAAGTATCGCGCCAACCCCGGCAACCCGCTGATCGGGCAATTGCTCTTCTCGATCGCGCTGCCGATCCTGGTGATCCTGATCCTGTGGATGTTGCTGATGCGGCAGATCCAAGGGGGCGGCAACAAGGCGATGAGCTTCGGCAAGAGCAAGGCCAGGCTCGTGAAGGAGGGCGAGATCAAGATCTCGTTCAAGGACGTGGCGGGCGTCGAGGAGGCACGCGAGGAGCTCGAGGAAGTCGTCGATTACCTCAAGGATCCCAAGAAATTCAGCCGCCTGGGCGCGCGCATCCCCAAGGGCGTGCTGCTGATCGGCCCGCCGGGGACGGGCAAAACCCTGCTGGCGCGGGCGATCGCCGGGGAGGCGGGCGTGCCGTTCTTCTCGATCTCGGGCTCCGATTTCGTCGAGATGTTCGTCGGCGTGGGGGCCAGCCGCGTCCGCGACCTGTTCGAGCAGGCCAAGAAGGCCAAGCCTTGTATCATTTTCATCGATGAGATCGACGCCGTCGGCCGCTCGCGGTTCGCCGGGATCGGCGGCGGCCACGACGAGCGCGAGCAGACGCTCAACCAGTTGCTCGTCGAGATGGACGGGTTCGCCGAGAACGAGGGCGTGATCTTGGTGGCGGCGACCAACCGGCCCGACGTGCTCGACCAGGCGTTGCTGCGGCCCGGGCGCTTCGACCGGCAGGTTGTCGTCGATCTGCCCGATATCAAAGGGCGCGAGATGATCCTCGGCGTGCACGCCAAGAAGGTCAAGATGAAGACGGGCGTCTCGCTGAGTCGGATCGCCAAGGGGACGCCCGGTTTTTCGGGCGCCGACCTGGCCAACTTGATCAATGAGGCTGCGTTGCTCGGGGCCCGCCGCAACAAGGAAGCCATCGACTACGAGGAGTTCGAGGAAGCCAAGGACCGGGTCATGATGGGGCCCGAGCGCAAGAGCATGGTGATCAGCGAGAAGGAAAAGCTGGTCACGGCCTACCATGAGGCCGGGCACGCTCTGGTCGCGCATTTCACGCCCAGCACCGATCCGGTTCATAAGATCACGATCGTCCCGCGCGGGCGCGCGCTGGGGCTGACCTGGATTCTGCCCACCGAGGACCGCCACACGCTCAGCCGCCAGCACCTGGTCGGCCAACTCTATCATCTGATGGGCGGGCGCTCGGCCGAGATCATCCAGTTCGGCGAATACACCACCGGTGCCTCCAACGACATTGAGCGCGCGACCAACCTCGCCCACCGGATGGTCTGCCAGTTCGGCATGAGCGAGCGGTTGGGTCCACGCACGTTCGGCGAGCAGTCCAATATGGTATTCCTCGGCAAAGAGATGGGCCGCAACCGCAATTACAGCGAGGAGACGGCCACGCTCATCGACGAGGAAGTCAAAAAGCTGATCGACGATGCCAACGAGTTTGCCCTCAATATGTTGCACGAAAAGCGAGAGGTTCTCGAGCGGGTGGCCGAGGCGTTGATGGAGCGCGAGACGCTTGACGAGAACGAGTTCAAGCTCCTGATCGAAGACAAAGAGCTGCCGCCGATGGAGAAATACGAGCCACCGCCCGAACCCCCGGCGGCCGAAGAGAAAAATACCGAGGAGACAACTAAACCCAAGCCGGCACCTCCGACCCTCAGCGGCCCGGAGACCCAGCCGTCGGTCTAGGACCAACCTGGCTTCCTCAATTCGACCCTCGGGATGATGCCGTTGCAGTTGGTATCGCGTAGTGTTATGAGTCGGTTTCCCCACGATTGTGATCGTGGTTCACGTTATTGACCGTTGCTGACCCCTCTGGCCGTTGGGCCGACCGTCTCAGATGCATCGATTTGAACACCCCACCGCTCACAATCGCGTCGCAAGTCATGTTGGACAGGCTCGCGGGTTGATTTCGCCTTCCCTGAATCGCTCTGGGGTCTGGTGCCATACCCTTGCGCTTCCGCTTTTGCTCGTCGCGTTGGGATTGGATGGGTGCGGCCGCGTGGGCGACCGCGCACAGGTCACAAACGCGCCTGCCCAGCCCAGGCGGGTGGTGCTGGACTACCGTAATGGGTGGCAGCATCCGTCCGACGGCAAGCAATCGGTCGCCGAAATCGCCCACACCTATGAGCGCGAACCCGAGCTGCTGGCCCAGCTCAATTCGCTGAGCGTGAATGAGATCCCCACCGCGGGCCTGCGGCTCTACATCCCACCCACCGACGACCCCAAGTGCCTGCGCGAGGTTCTTGTTCGGATTCAGGGCAAGCCGCATCTCGTCCCCGACCAGCCCTGGCGCCACAAACCGGCTCGGCCACTCAAGAGTCGCGTCGCCGCCACCCCGAAAACCGGCGACCCAGGGACCAAGGTAAAGCCCAAGGCGCGTGAAAAACCGATCTTCCGACTGCCGGGGACCCAATACAAAACCGCAAGCGTGACCGCCGCCAAGCTGAAGAAGCCCGATCTGCTCAAGTTCAAAATCCCCGAGACCTCGGCCCGGGGCGCCCGGAACAAGGGCCGGTCGCGGAGCTTGCAAGGGAAGGGACCGCGCTTCCTGTGGCCGATCCGCGGCGACGTGCGGACAAAATTCCGCGAAGGCTGGAATAAGGCGTGCCATGGAATCGAGATCGCGCCCAAAGCCGGCGAGCGCGAGGTGCGCGCCGCGCGTTCGGGTAAGGTCCTGCTTGCCCAGGACTTCATCAGTTACGGAAACCTGATCGTGATCGACCACGGCGACGGTTTCGCCACCGCGTACGGTTACAACCGCGACGTCTGGGTCAAGGAGGGCGACGTCGTCAAGCGCGGCCAGCAAATCGCGCGGGCGGGCAGCCCCGATAAGAACGGCAAGCCGCTGGTCTTCTTCCAAATCCGCCGCAACGCCAAACCTGTTGATCCGATGGATTACCTCTACTAACGAAAGGAAACGCCCGATGCCCCCCCGTCGCAGCCCCCGCCGCCGCAGCAACCGCCCACGCCGGTTCCTGTTGGCACTGACTTGCCTCGTGATCGGCGCCGCCGCCGGCCTGCTCAGCACCGGCGCCGCCGCCCGCCTGGCCCATTACCTCCCCGAACTCTCAAAGAGCGAATCCAAGACCGAAGCAACCGCGAAAACCAGCCGCCCGGCCCTCGATCGCGAGATCGATCGCCTCAACCACCTCGTCCTCGAAAAAGACCGCCAAATCGCTGACCTAACGGTCCGACTCAAACTCCTGAGCGAAGGATCGCGGACCAGCCGTTAGCCACGGGGTGGCTTTTCGGTCCGCTTTTAACTCCCGGCACTCGAAGGCGCGTGGCTGGCCTACTCATTTGGCGGCAACAGCAGCACCCCACGCCAAACCGACGGCCGCCGCGACGCCGGCTGCGTAATCGGGATGGACTTTCTCCAAGTGGCTCAGCTGTCGTTTGACGATCTCCTCGGGCACCCCTTCCATGGCCGCGGCGTAGTTACTGAACAGGTGCCGGCGCTGGCCTTCATCGAACAACTCGAACAGTGCGCGTGGCTGGCTGTAATCGTCGTTGCCTTCGCGATGGTTGTAGCGGTCCGCGTCGCCGGAGATTTTGAGCGGCGGCTCGCGGTAGCTGTCGTCCTCGATCGGACCGTCGAACGAATTAGGCTCGTAGAACGCATCGGGATTCTGGGCGTTGTTGTCAAAGAAGCGCATCTCACCGTCCTTGTGGTAGTGATGCACCGGACACTTTGGCGCGTTCACGGGCAGGGCCTCGTAGTGCGTGCCGAGACGATACCGGTGCGCATCGGCATATGAGAAGATGCGCGCCTGCAGCATCTTGTCGGGCGAGAACCCGATGCCGGGAACGATGTTGGACGGGGCGAACGCGGCCTGCTCGATCTCGGCAAAGTAGTTGTCGGGGTTGCGATTCAGCTCCAGAGTTCCGACCTCGATCAACGGGTAGTCGCCGTGGGGCCAGACTTTCGTGAGGTCAAACGGGTTATACGGTGTCTTCTCGGCCTCTACTTCCGACATGACCTGGACGCAGAACCGCCACTTTGGATAATCGCCGCCCTCGATCGCGTTATACAGGTCCTCTTGAGTTGACTCCCGTGTTCGGCCGACGACTTCGACGGCCTCTTTGTTTGTCCAGTGCCGGTGGCCCTGCACGGCTTGAAGTGAAACTTGACCCAGAACCGCTCGGCGGAGGCGTTGATAAGCGAGTAGGTGTGCGAGCCGTATCCGTTGATGTGTCGCACATCGGTCGGCAGCCCGCGGTCGGACATCAGAATCGTGACCTGGTGCAGGCTCTCGGGCGACAGGGACCAAAAGTCCCTCTTTCCCGCCGATTCAGCCATCCCAACACACACGGCTAAGCTTAACAATATCAATGATTCTGCACTGGTCAACCACAATCCCATCAAGGGGCTTTTCCGCCCCCGTTCGGTCCCGATTCCGATCCCATTCCTGGAAACATTCGGGAAACATTTTCCCCGGTCGGGGCTGACCCTGGCCGGGGGGGGTCTTTTTCGAACCAATCCGACAGTGTTGGAGAACTCGGCTCAGGCTTCGAGCCGGTCCGGGGGGACGTGCCGCTGGAGATAGCCGCCATGATCCGGGCAGGGATCACCTTGCGCTCATCCTCGGCGGCTTCCGGGTTGATACGGGGGGCGATTTCGGGGTATTCTTTGATTGGTCGTTGTCCTATGTGACATGAACACGGTTAAGGGGGGAGCAGCCGTGGGCGGGCGGGCTTGGTCAAACACGCCACTTGCCACGCCTTCCGCCATTCTTTCGCCACCCAACTTCTGGAAAATGGTTACGATATCAGAAACCGTCCAGGAACTCCTCGGCCACAAGGACGTGAAGACGACGATGATCCACGCCCATGTTCTCAACCGGGGAGGCAAGGGGGTCAAGAGCCCCACGGACGATCTTTGAAGGAGACGGCCAGGTGTGTTTTACAGAAACCAACCATCACCCCAATCCCAAGCGTTGCGTGCACCTCAAGGGACTGCAGTCACAAGGCTTACGCCGGTTCCGGCTCTGGGATGTTATGCCGCGACTTTGCGGACTAAGGGTGTTTTAGAGAAACCATATAAGCATTGCTAGATCACACTTAGAAAGATTGTACATGAAGGGTTATATTTATGACGTCTACTGAAAAAATAAATCGCACTAAAGAACTTATTTGGGATTTAGGGTTCCCTCTTGCGTTTATCATCCTCGCATCAATCGTCGTGGGATGTATCTGGCACCAAACCCGTCCCATCACAACTTCCAATCTCATCAAGGATGAAATGGTGAAAACGGATGCAATAGACACGTTAAAAGCAAACAGCATAACCCTGGGGTATCCGGGAAACTTCGAGAACGCTAGATTCAATGTGGTTGTAGAGAATACCTCGAATCAACCACAGCATCTTGGATTTCAATATTATGCCTATGGTGGCAAGATTATGGGAATAATGCCCCCTAGAGGACATATCGGAGAAGCTACTGTCAACTATATTCCTCCAAACTGGAGAAGAACGTTACCAATTCCATCCCATTTACCAAAACTAGAACGCAACAGTTATATCGAAGTATTGCTGGCACAATGTAGCACCCAGGATATACCACGGCTTGTCAATGATCCAAAGAAAGGGCGCGTGTCCATGCTCCCCTCGGGCGTAAATATTTTCTTTGAAAAGCAGTACACTTTTAAGCCGAAGGAGTAGCAGCATGATCTAACAACGAAATCACCTGACGCTTGCAGCGCAGGTGATTTCAACGCTAGATGGGCAGCGAAACACTATTATTCATAGTAGCACTGTGCATAATTTCACACAATGAAGGGAGAAAACATTATGAATGAAACTAACAAGTGCCCGGTAACGGGCGGAGCTAACAAACCCACTGCTGGCGGTGGCACGTCGAACCGGGACTGGTGGCCGAACCAGCTGAACCTCAGGATTCTTTACCAGAATTCTTCCCTATCCCATCCCATGGGCGAGGCGTTCAACTACGCCGAGGAATTCAAGAAACTCGACCTGGAGGCCGTGAAGAAGGACCTCTACGCGCTGATGACCGACTCGCAGGACTGGTGGCCGGCCGACTACGGCCATTATGGACCCCTCTTCATCCGGATGGCGTGGCACAGTGCAGGCACCTACCGCATTGGCGACGGCCGCGGGGGCGCGGGGTCCGGCACGCAACGCTTTGCGCCTCTCAACAGCTGGCCGGACAACGCAAACCTCGACAAGGCGCGCCGGCTCCTTTGGCCGATCAAGCAGAAATACGGTAAAAAGATCTCGTGGGCCGACCTCATGATTCTCGCCGGCAACTGCGCCATCGAGTCGATGGGAGGCAAGACCTTCGGCTTCGCAGGCGGGCGTGAGGACGTCTGGGAGCCCGAGGAAGACATTTACTGGGGGACTGAAACCGAGTGGCTTGGCGACAAGCGCTACTCCGGCGATCGGGAACTCGAAAATCCTCTCGCCGCCGTGCAGATGGGCCTGATCTACGTGAACCCGGAAGGGCCGAACGGCAACCCGGATCCGGTCGCGTCGGGCCGCGACATTCGCGAGACATTTGCACGCATGGCGATGAACGACGAGGAAACCATAGCGCTTACTGCCGGCGGGCACACTTTCGGCAAATGCCACGGCGCGGGCGATGCAGCGCTTGTTGGTCCTGAGCCCGAAGGCGCCAGTATCGAGGAGCAGGGCCTCGGCTGGACGAGCAAACATGGAAGCAGCAAGGCCGGTGACGCGATCACCAGCGGAATCGAAGGCGCATGGACCCCCAACCCGATCAAGTGGGACAATAGCTACTTCGACGTTCTGTTTGGCTATGAGTGGGAACTGACGAAAAGCCCCGCCGGTGCGCATCAATGGGGGCCCAAGGATGTCGCCGACAAGGACCTCGCGCCGGACGCCCATGACCCGTCGAAACGGCACGCGCCGATCATGACCACCGCGGACATGGCGATGCGGATGGACCCGATCTATGAACCGATCTCGCGGCGGTTCCACAAGAACCCCGAGGAGTTCGCCGATGCGTTCGCCCGGGCGTGGTTCAAGCTGACGCACCGCGATTTGGGCCCGCGCTCGCGCTATCTTGGCCCGCAGGTCCCCGAGGAGGAGCTGTTGTGGCAAGACCCCATCCCCGAAGTCGATCATGATCTGATTGACGCGCAGGACATCGCCGACCTCAAGGGCAAGACCCTCGCATCGGGGCTGTCGATCTCCGAACTGGTCTCAACCGCGTGGGCATCGGCGTCCACCTTCCGCGGCTCGGACAAGCGCGGTGGGGCCAACGCTGCGCGCATCCGACTCGCACCGCAGAAGGATTGGGACGTCAACCAGCCGGCCCAACTGAAAACTGTGCTGCAGACCGTTGAGAGAATCCAAAATGAGTTCAACAGCGCGCAGTCAGGCGGGAAGATGGTTTCGCTCGCCGACTTGATTGTCCTGGGTGGATGCGCAGGTGTCGAGCAAGCTGCGAAGAATGCCGGTCACGATGTGACCGTTCCCTTTACGCCGGGACGCACGGATGCGTCGCGGGAGCAAACCGACGTGGAGTCATTCGCCGTACTCGAACCGGTTGCAGACGGGTTCCGTAACTACCTCAAAACCAAATACGCCGTATCGGCAGAGGAACTGCTGGTTGATCGTGCGCAACTGCTGACGCTGACCGCTCCTGAGATGACAGTTCTCGTTGGCGGTATGCGCGTCTTGAATGCCAATTTCGGACAGTCCCAGCACGGCGTCTTCACCAAACGGCCAGAGACGCTCACCAATGACTTCTTCGTGAATCTGCTCGATATGAGCACGACGTGGAAGGCAACCTCGGAAGACGAAGACGTGTTCGAGGGTCGTGATCGCGCAACGGGCGACCTCAAGTGGACCGGCACCCGTGTTGACCTCATCTTCGGTTCGAACTCCCAACTCCGGGCCTTGGCGGAAGTCTACGGATGCGAGGACTCCCATGAGAAGTTCCTGCACGACTTTGTAGCGGTGTGGAACAAGGTAATGAACCTTGACCGCTTCGACCTCGCCTGATCGGGGCATAAACGTCTTCGAGGGCTTCTGAATTGAAATGCAACGACACCGATGCCTCGCTGACACTTTACATTCAGCATGAAGCGCCGGAAGGCGACAAGCGGGCAAACTGGATCCCCCCGCCGGCCAGGCCATTCTTCATGGCAGGCCGTTTCCAAGGTCCGGAGGCTTCGCTAATCGATGGTTCATACAAGATTCCCGAATGCAAACGGTTGCCGTGACAGAAACAGGGCGGCTAAAGAACGGTCAGCTATACAGTATCAACATCACTGAAGGGGATACCCCATTTATTGGTAATAGAGCCACTCCATTGCGCCGGCCCGGTCCGAGGCGGTTTGGGGGCCGGTGATGGGGTTGTTTTTGCCGTCGGCGCTCAGGGTGCCTTGGAATGATTGATCGCCGCTGGTGTCGAGGGGCGGGGTGGCCTCGTAAGTCAGGGTGGGGGGGGGTGGGGTTAAAGGACGAGCATTGAATTCTCCCCGCTGGGAGGAAGTAAGGCGTCGATCGCGTCCGGCGCAACCCATCATTTTATTCTCGGGCGGAGCGCCTTTGGTCATTCCGCCGCGCTTGCGGGTCCGGCCAGTTTGAAGATCCATAATTCCTGGGCCGGCCGGTGGGTTTCATAGACCCGCGGGACGAGGTTGCGTCCAGGGTAAAACTTACTGAGCCATGGACGAAGGTCCTTGATCGACACAACGACCATCGATTGCCCCGCGGGCCGCGCGTGCTTGGGCAACTCGGCCACACGGTCTGCTCCGTTCACTTCGACGCGCCGAGGAAAGTATCGCGCGAGAAGCCCGGCGAGCCTGGCGGGCAAGACCACGAAGCGCACGTCGGGTGGGACCTCGGCGGCCAGATGCTCGGCGACGGTGTCCCAAGTCCGTTTCTCGCGATACTTCGCATGCCCCCACAGCCACCACGCCTGGCAAATCAGTAAGATCCCCACCAGCGCCGCGGCGAGGAGACGCCCCCGGCCCCGCGCCGCGGTCACGCCGACCGCGGTCAGGGCCACCGTCATCGGCAGGGCGATGACCAAGTAGCGCTGACCATAAAAGATGACGGTCTTGATGAACGAGAACGCAATCGGGAAGACAAACGTCCAAAACAAGGCCGATCCGAGCACCAGGGCGACCGCCGAGCCGCGCCGTTTCGACCCGAAGACCAGCCACGCCCCGTAGCCCGCCAACCCCGCCCCCGCCGCCACGCCGAGCCCCTGGACCCACCAGGGCATCGGCGACCAAAACGGACCGATCCACTGCGCGCGCCCGATGTGGAAAAAGACCGACGGACCCAGGCGCACGTGGAAATGCGCCTCATAGTAACCCGCAAGCAGTTCCTTCAGGGCGCCCCAGGCGGGCATCAGAACACCGAGCAACATGATCGCCAGACCGATGACCCAACCGGTCCCGAGTCGCCCGGGTCGGTGCCGGCCCCACCAGAACAAGGCCGTCAAATGTCCCATCCAAATCAGCCCGGCGTAGTACTGCATCTGGGGCAGGGCCACGGCCATTAAAGCCGAGGCGATCAGGCAGAGCCTCACCCTGCGCTCCCGGCCCGGCTGGTCCGGCCCTTCCGCGGCGCGAAAGGCGGCGACCAGCAGCGCCATCGCCCCGACCTGAACCAGCAGCAGGAGCGCATAGGCGCGGGCTTCCTGCGAATACCAGATGTGCATGGGCGAGAACGCCAACAGTCCCGCCGCCACCCCCGCCGCCCCCGGCCGTGACGGGAAGAGCAAGCGCATGAGCAGAAAAAGCAGCGGGACGGTAAGCGCCCCCGCCAGCGCCGAGGGTAGGCGCAAGGCGATGTCACTCGTCCCGGCCAACGCCAGCCATGCGTGCATGATGAGAAAATAGAGCGGCGGGTGCGGTTCGGCGTTGACCACGCGGTCCATCACCGCCCCAAAGCTCGGTTGCGAGGCCGTCAGGAGCGTATAGTATTCGTCGGCCCATAAACTCTCCTGGCCCAACCCCCACAGGCGCAGAGCCAGCCCGATCAGAAAAACAACAACCAGGGACCGCCACGCCTCCGCGCCGCGCCCACTTTGCTTTTCTGCTTCGTGATCGGCTATCCGCCGATCCCCCGCGGCTAGTGAGGGAGGAGGCGGGCTTGTTTCATCGGGAGGATCGTTTGCGGACATACGGGAAATGAACTACAAGGCGCCTCTAAAAATTCAGTCCCGGCAGGGACGATTGCTTTCAGCCCGCCACGCAAGTGGCGGGAAATCAAACCGATAACGAATTGGAGTCCCGTAGGGACGACTGCAAACTGGATTTTAGAGGTTTCCTATGGAGAAACAGACCCCTTCACTTAGTTTACGCCGTTCGGTCCGACCGAAATCTCCACCAGCGCCTGCTCGACGGCGTCCGGTTGGATGACGCTGGCTGCCCCGGTTCGGACCTGTTCGGCCGTGATCGCGTCCAGGCGGCCGAGGTAACCGTCGAGGAACTCGGTCCCGCCGCTGAGCGTGTAGTAGTAACCCACGCTGCCGGCCGCGCCGCCGCTGGTCTCCATCGAGAAGCGGTGCGAACTGGTCAAGAGTCGCCGCGCGCGTTCGAGCACGGGAGCGGTCGGGGCGGTCTCGGCGAACCGGCGCAGTTGCTCCACCAACCCCTGGCGCAGTCCCTCGCGCTGCTCCGGCAGGCAGGTGGCGATGAAAACGAACAGCGAATCATGGAGGTGGGTGGGGTAATAGGAGCTGATCGAGGAACACAGGCCGCGCTTTTCCTTGAGCTCCTGATAGAGCACCGCCGCCCGCCCGCCGCCAAGGACGAACTGCGCCACGTCCAGCGGGATGACCGATTCGGTCTGGCGCACGCCGGGCGCCGGCAGGGCGAACGCGACGTAAACCTCGCCGCCGGTGGGTTTGTCCTCGTGAATGCGCTTGCCGCGCCCGTAGCGGACCGGCCCCGGTTCGGCGAGGCTCGCCAGCGGCCGCTCAAAATCCCCCAGGGCCGCCTCGGATTGGGCGATCACCTGCTCGGAATCGATGTCGCCGGTGACGACCAGCGTCAAGTTTTGCGGGGAGTAACGCTTGCGATAATAGTCCAACATCCGGTCGCGGTCGATCGCGCGGATCGTCTCCTCATGGCCGATCACGGGCTCGTGGTAGGGTCCGCTCTCGAACAACTCTTGATACAGCCGCTCATAGAGGACCGCGGCGGGGTGGTCCTGCTTGCGCCGGTACTCCTCGAGGATCACCAGCCGTTCCTTCTCCAACTCGGTCGGGTCGAGCGTGGAGCGGCGCACCATCTCGGCGAGCAGCTCGATCCCCGTCCCCACCGCCCCCGAGGGCATGGTGATATAGTAATGCGTGAAATCGTAACTGGTGCCGGCGTTACAGACGCCGCCGACCGACTCGATCGCCCGCTCGATCTCGCCCAACCCCCATTTATCGGTCCCCTTGAACATCATGTGCTCGAGGAAATGCGAGACGCCGCTCAGCTCGTCGGGCTCATCGGCCGCCCCGGTCCGCACCCAGACGTCGGCCGTGGCGACGGCGGCCTCGTGGTTCTCGAATATTAACAGCGGGATGCCGTTGCCTAACGCGTGTTGCTGGGTTGTCTGTTCCATAAACCTCGGTTCGCTTGTCCTGAAGTGTTGTCTTTAAGGCCAGCCGCTTCTATGGTCTTCAGGGTCTTCCAACCGTTACGGATGGTGGCTTGATCTTAAGTCCCGGTTGGAGTTTTGTAAAAGCATTCCTCTCCCGCGCGCGCGTGAATATGCACAACTCAAACCCACGACCCGGTCCGGCCGTGAAAAAGCGCGGGATCGTCTTGTTTGGAGCCGGGCCGCTGCCCGAGCCGGGGTCGTGCCACGCACCGGGGGTGCCCAACCGTTTATGGAATTTCATGCAACCGGCCCTGGCCGGCGGTCACCGCTGTCTGGCCGTCTCGATCGAGCCCGACGCCGCCCCGCTCGGAGAGGGCGCCGGCTCCGGGCCCGAATCGAGAACATGGCAAGACCACGCGTTTCAGGCGCTGAGCGTCGCGGTCGACGATTGCAAGCAACCCGCCGCCTTGAAGCAAGTCGTGGAGGCTTTCGGGCCCGAGGTCCTGATGGGGGCCGGGACGCTGCAAGCCTCGGCGACGGCCTGTCGGTTGGCGGGCGGGCGGCCGGTATGGGCCGATCTGTTTGGCGATCCTCTGGCCGAGGTCCAGGCCCGGGCCGACCTCCAAACCGGCCCCGAGAGCACGGAACACACGTTGCTCGCATGGGAGCTGATGCTTGAGGTCCTTGGGCGGGCCGACGCGTTTTCGGTCGTCTCGCGCCGCCAGGCCGATGCGCTCCTCGGCCAGCTCGGTTTGCTGGGTCGGCTCGGCACTCAACCCGAAGCCGCGCCCGACCCGCCCGCGCCGAGCATTCAATCCGCCATCCACGTCGTCCCGTGCAGCCTGGAGTCGCTGGACCTGACGGGACTCGACCCGTCGGCCGACCGCTGGGCACTGTGGAACGAGGCGGCCCTCCCGACCGAGGCGAAGGTCGCCCTATGGTCGGGGGGGTTCAACGCCTGGGCGGACCCCGTGACGTTGATCGAGGGGGTCGAGGCGGCGATGGATGAGCTGGCTGAGCTGCACTTGGTGGCCACGGGGGGCGAGCTGCCGGGTTACCTGGAACGGGTTTATGGGGCATTCAAGACCCGCGTCGGTGCGTCCCGCCACCGCGACCGAATGCGCCCGCTCGGTTGGCACCCGCTGGCCGAGGCCAACCGCTGGCTGGCCGCCGCCGACCTGGGCCTGCTGACCGACCGGCCGTGCGCCGAGACGCGGCTGGGTTCGCGCAACCGGCTGCTCTATCACGCCGCCGCCCGTTGCCCGGTGGTCGCGACGCGCGGGACCGAGATCGTGGCCGACATGGAAGCCGCCGGGGTGCTCGTGGCCGTCCCGCGGGGCGACGCCAAGGCCCTGGGGCGCGCCATCGTCGAGTTACTCGCCGCTCCCGACCGCGCCAAGGCTCTGGGCCGGCGCGCCCACGACTTCTGTGCGCTGCACTATGTGTTCCACCGAACGGCCCAGCCCTGGCTCGATTTCCTGGCCGATCCGGCTCGCAGCTCGATCGAACCGAGGCTCCCGGATCAAGAGGGCGCAACCCAGTCCGCGACCGCGACGATTGCGCAGTACTTAGACGTGAAGGCCCGCCGGGCTGAATGGCGCGAACTCGCAAGCCTGCGCGAGGGGCCCCTCGCCCGGTTGCGCCAAAAACTGAAACCGAAGCGCTAGAAACGGCCCGTCCGGGGAAATAAACTTATGGGCACCTCTAAAAATTCAGTCCCGCCAGGGACGATCGCTTTCAGCCCGCCACGTAAGTGGCGGGAAATCAAATCGGTAATGAATTGGAGTCCCGCAGGGACGACTGCAAACCGGATTCTAAGAGGTTCCCATATATTGGCCTGGACAGAAGAGGATACGCATTGATGACAAAAACCGACAGCCACAACCCTGGATCGGAATCCAGTTCTCCGCAATTAGCCGAGATTCAGGTTGCCTCAAACCCGACCGCGCCGACGGCCCCTCCAAAGACGAAGGCCAAGCCCTCGCCCCTGATCCCACCTTACTCGGTGCGGATGAGACCGTTCTATCGGCTCGTGCACGACGCCTTCGCCCTCTGGTCTAGATTCTGGTTGCGACTGGAGGTCCACGGCTTGGAAAACTTTCCCGCCGACGGTCCGGTCCTGCTTCTGCCCACGCACACCAGCTTTCTTGACCCGCCGTTGCTCGGTTCGCACATACCCCGAATGATCAGCTACCTCGCGCGAGACGGAATCCTCAAGGCCCCCGTTCTTGGGACCGCCTGTCGGTGGCTCAACACCGTGGGAATCCGGCGCGGCGGGGGCGACCGCCAGGCCCTGAGAATCTGTCAAGCCATCCTGCGCGGCGGTTCCCCGCTGGTCTATTTCCCCGAAGGCACCCGTTCGAGTGACGGTAGGCTGGGCCCGCTTCAGCGCGGTTTCGTATTGATTATCGAGCCCCTGAAAGATGTCCCCTACGTCCCGGTCGTCATGCAAGACACCTACCGGGTGCTGCGACGGGGCCGCCTTTTCCCTCGCCCGCGCAAGGTCCACATCCGCATCGGCGAGCCCGCGCGCCTCCCCCCCCGGCGCCAAGCCGAACCCGCGCGGCAATACCACCAACGCTGCGTCGAGGACCTCGAACGACGACTGCGTGAGTTGGGCGCAGCCTGCCGATCGATCCCTTCAGATTTCAAACCTGGCTGAGTGGGATCCGAAAAGAATTGCTCGCCCACGCTCGCGCACGGCGACAAGCGGTGAACGGATTACTGGTATGCTCCCCAAACATCCCTCGGCACGCCATTGGGCGTGGTCGCGCCGGTTGCGTCGAAGACGAACAAACCCCGGTCGATGGTCGAAACCAGAAGAACTCCGCTCGGCAGGTCCGTATAGACGCCCCAGGCCCCCGTGAATTCCGGTTCATCGTCTTCGGGATGCGTATCGAAGTAACCGACCTCGTTAACGTCGTTCACGTCGTGAATATCAAAAACGCGCAGCCCCGACGTGTAATTGGCCTCATACAGGAACCCGTCCCTGCCCATCGGGTTATGGTCGATCGCGGGCGAACCATTCGTGAACGACCGCACGTATATGGGATTCTCGATGTCGAGAACATCAAAAACATAAGTCGTGGTGCTTTCAACCCTCTCGTTCCGCAACTCGTCGAATTCGTCGTTGACGTACAGGTACCGCCGCTCCCCGTCCAGCCACGAGTGATGCGTAAACTCCAGGCCCGGATATCTCCTCGAGGCGACCGTGAACATGTTGGACTTATCGGTCACGTCGATGATCTTCACGCCGGCGAGCCCGGCCGCCGCGAATGCGATCTCGCGCCCCGCGAAGGGTCCCTCGGTGTAGGTCACGACCAGGGCGTCATGGATGTAGTTCTCATCCCACGCGCCCACGGCGTGGGGCAGCACGGCCGGTCGGTTTATATCAATCGCGATCAGTCCTCCGTTGTGCTCGCTCGAACCGCAAAGGTAGGCAAAACCGCTCTGGGGATTGATGGCGATGTTATGCGATGTATGAGGACCGATCCGCGAGTTCCCAAGAATTCGCTCGACGACCCCATCGTCGATCCGGCTCAGGTCGATGACCTGGATGCCCTCGATGAAGCGCGTCTGCTCATGTTCGTGCTCTTCGTCTTCCTCTTCCACGGGAGGGATGTCATTCACGATGTAAGCGCGTTCACCCCACACCTTCATATCGCGCCAGATCGACTCGGGCCCGGGGATAAACCCGACCACCTGGGGATTGACCGGATCCGTGACCTCGACGAAGGCCGTCCCCGTAAGCAGGCCCATCATCGCGTACTCCCGCCCCGAGGGCGATGCGTACCCCCAGATGTCGGCCCCGCTCAACGCTTCGCCCGGCAACTCCCCCAGGGTCATCCAACTGAGCAACGTGACCCCCCGCGCGGGGAAGTCCAGGGCCATGCCGTCGGTGCCCGGGGCGACCGGCGCGCCGGTGTGACCCGGCCCTTCATAAGGCGGCTCCGAGTTGCCCCCCTTGCCGCCTTCGGGATGGGCCCAAACGATGGATGCCAACGCGCCGAATAACCAGACGCCCAGCGTCGCTCTGAGCCCCGCCGGCCGACGAAACCCGCTAAACAAGTTGGATTCTCTCTTGGTTGCCACTGGATCCTCGCGTCCCATGCCGGATCACGGACCGACCCGATTGTCGACCGTGACTACGTCACGCATGACCTTTGGCGGGAAAACGCAGAGCGAAGCGGCGCGGCTATCTGCCGTACGAGTCAATGCGATGGTTGGCCAATTTCTTCCAGTCTCTTTCTTGAAGACTTCACCCTGTAAAGCACCCGGTCTTCTCTGACAGCCACCTGTTTCTTTTCCTGAACCGCCCGTTCAAATCTAAGATCAGCTTCACTGAAAAAATCATGGCTTTCGGCCTTGAGATACCGGGCTATCATCGTGCAGTAATCTGGGTCTATCTCGACGCCAACGCTGTTCCGCTCATTCTTCAACGCAGCAACCATTGTGGTGCCCGAACCGCAAAATGGATCGAGGACTGTATCTCCTGTAAAGGAGAACATCCGCACGAGGCGGGCCGCCAGTTCAAGAGGAAATGGAGCGGGATGGTTCTTCAGTGAAGCTCCGGAAATGTTCCAAATCTGCTGAAACCATCGATCAAAGTCCTTCTTGTCGATTTTGCTCTGTCTGCGTTGCTGGTCGGTTGGCTTTCGGTATCCTCCCGGTTTGCGCTGCATAAGGATAAATTCCATATCATTCTTTATGATGGCGTTAGGTTCATATGGCTTACCGAGGAACTTTGATCCATTTGAGACCTCATAGGAGACATTGGAAATCTTGTGCCACACAATCGGGTTGAGATTATCAAAACCAATTTTTCTGCAAAGCACACAGATGTCCGCATGGAGAGGAAACACGAGATGCCTGCCGTACCGTTTCCTTGAGACACACACGTCGCCGACGACGCAGACAAGACGGCCCCCAGGAACCAAAATACGGAAGACATGTTTCCATACACGGTTGATCTCTTCCAAAAATGTTTCGTAGTCGTCTACATGACCGAGTTGATCGGGGTTCTCGTTATATTTCTTTAAATTAAAGTAGGGTGGAGACGTGATGACTAAATGTGCCGATTCATCGGGCAAGAAGGACAAGTCTCGGGCGTCGCCGTTAACCAGACGATGTAATGTTTTGCTCATTGGTTGCAGAACGCTCCGACATGGGCGGCAAGAGATTGCGCGAATGGATTACAGACAAATCATTCGATGGCGTAACGTATGCGCCAGTTAGTCCGTGAACGCGGTCAGAAGTGATGAAAGCAGTTGCCGTGTAATGCCTCTCAAGCATGAGCTTCCGACAGAACAGTTCATACCGCTTCATGTAGGAGGTGCCCCTGAATTCATCAAAGACAGGGAAATGAGGCTCTCTGACTTTAACTGGGCGTTGAGAAGATGGACAATCCTCAAGCATGAAAAAGTATCCAAGAAAAGGCTGCGGGCCTGCTCTGAACGCCCCTTCACGATACGCTGTCCAGATATCAAGGGCGCTGCCCATTGCTTCCTCGGTACGGTTATTGAAGTTGTTCCCGAAGGATGGCCCAACATGAGACTTCGCTTCAATGACCGCGAGGAGCGCACCATCTCGTATTGCAAGAAGATCCCATTCCTTTGTCGGACGGAAGAATCCCGGCAGCTCAAGTGACTTCTCTTGATAGATGCATTCATCCGCAAGCCCGGCGTTGACGATCAGCTCTGAGAAGAATTGGACAAACTCATCCATCTGAGTTCCGCCAGTGGCAGCGCTTCGCAATCCTTGGTCAGCGCGACCAGATTTTTGATGGCGTTGTTGCTGAGATGTTCGGGTCATCCAGTAGTGGGTAACCGCTTCACGGATCCTGGCTTCAATGTCTTGTGCATTCATGGCGTGTAAAAGCTATCAGAACTGAGAATCCGATTCCACTGCAGAGTGATATTTCACGGCCAACAGTTGTATATAACGCGACCCCGCGCAAAAACCTTTAAACGGAGTTGAGAAATCCTCTCGTCCCCGCCGTGAGAACCTCAACATGTCCCATTCTGGGCGAACAGGCGCGATACCCCCA
>CAUZJO010000081.1:0-21101 GCA_963580245.1 Candidatus Sumerlaeia bacterium
ACTCAAGAATCTTCCCCACCACGCCCGCGCCGACGGTGCGGCCGCCTTCGCGGATCGCGAAGCGGAGGCCCTCCTCCATCGCGATCGGGCAGATCAGCTCGCCCTTGAGCACGATGTTGTCGCCCGGCATCACCATCTCAACCCCCTCGGGCAGCACCATCGCGCCCGTCACGTCGGTGGTGCGGAAGTAAAACTGCGGCCGGTAGCCCTTGAAGAACGGCGTGTGGCGTCCGCCCTCCTCCTTGGTCAACACGTAGACGTTGGCCTCGAAATGGGTGTGCGGGTTGATCGTGCCGGGATGGCACACCACCTGGCCGCGCCCGATCCCCTCCTTATCGACCCCGCGCAACAGCAGCCCCACGTTGTCGCCCGCCTGGCCCTGGTCCAGCGTTTTGCGGAACATCTCCACCCCCGTGATCACCGTCTTGCTGGTATCGCGGATGCCGACGATCTCCACGGTCTCGCCCACCTTGCAGATGCCGCGCTCGATCCGCCCGGTCGCCACCGTCCCGCGGCCCGTGATCGAGAAAACGTCCTCGACCGGCATCAAGAAGGGCTTATCCAGCGGCCGCACCGGCTCGGGGATATATGTGTCGATCGCATCCATCAGCCGGTCGATCGAATCGGCCCCCAGCTCCCCGCCCTTGCCATCGAGGGCATGGAGCGCGCTGCCGCGGATGATCGGCGTATCGTCGCCGGGAAACTCGTATTTGTCGAGCAGCTCGCGCACCTCCAGCTCGACCAGCTCGAGCAGCTCGGGGTCGTCGACCGCGTCGCATTTATTGAGGTAGACGACGATATGGGGCACGCCGACCTGACGGGCCAGCAGGATGTGCTCGCGGGTCTGGGGCATGGGCCCGTCGGTGGCGGCGACCACCAGGATCGCCCCGTCCATCTGGGCGGCGCCGGTGATCATGTTTTTGATGTAATCGGCGTGGCCCGGACAGTCCACGTGGGCGTAATGGCGGTTTACGGTCTCGTATTCGACGTGGGCGGTGGAGATGGTGATGCCGCGGGCCTTTTCCTCGGGCGCCTTGTCGATCTGGTCGAAGGGGACGGCTTGGCCCAAGCCCTTTTGGGCCTGATGGGTGGTGATGGCGGCGGTCAGGGTGGTCTTGCCGTGATCGATATGCCCAATGGTCCCCACGTTCACATGGGGCTTGGTACGCTTAAAGACCTCTTTGGCCATGATTGCTACTCTCCGTTGACGATGCGGCGGGGTGATTCGTGCGTCAACCCCTGCGTTCTAAAGCGCGCCGACGCTTGATCCTCGGCCCACTAGGGTCCGCCCAGGCACCGGCACCGTAAACATCAAATTGAAGGTGCTGAATCCACGCGAAGCGAGGGAGGGCCCGAAGCAGGAGCCGCCTGCGGCCAACGTGGCGCGGGAAACTCTCTCATTCGATCCCGAAGGAGCCCTCACTTCGCAGTATTCAGCTCAGCGGACCGGCTCGCGTGAGCCGCGTGATCGGCCTTCCGGTTCTCAGCGAGGGAGCTGAGAAGTCCGCCTTAACCTACGTTGGAACCCCCAGGGCGGACACTCATCGCCCGGCCGCGCCCTATCGGAGGTCTCAACCGCCAGGTCCCACAGAGTCGGGATTCTACTCACCTAGAATAATCTGTCAAGACCTAAAAATCACTAAATGCAGATCCGATAAGGATTTGTGGAAAGGATTGGGCTTGAATGACGTCATCCTATTTGATAGACTTTTCGAGAACGGGCCTTGAAACGATCCGAGGTCACGGGCTACTTGAATATCATGCTCCCTCCTAAACGCACAACTCCCACTTTCCTCCTCTGCTTCTTTCTGATCCTCGGCTGGGGCTTTCAGGCGCGCGGGGAGCCCGCGCAGCCACAAGCGACTGAAGAATCGAGCGGGGAATCAGAGGTGCCCGCGGCTCCAGAGACCGAGGCGCCGGGCGACGCCGAGCCATTGGTCCCCCTGGAGGGGGAAGAACTGGAGCTGGCCGCTTCGGTCTTCGCCGCCAACTGCGCCATGTGCCACGGCGAGGACGGCACCGCCGCCGGAGACCTGAACCTCGTCGACGAGCTCTGGAAGCATGGCGGGGAGCTGGCCGAGATCGAGAAGACGATCCGCGAAGGGGCGCCGGGGACGAAGATGACCCCCAAGGCCGATGATCTGACCGACCCGCAGATCACGCTCGTCGCCCGCTACGTCAAGCACTTGGCCCTACAGATGCACGGGATGACCCCCGAGCCCGAGCGCAAGGCGGCGACCGAACTGACCGACCAGCTGGCCGCCCGCCTGCCCCCCGCCGAGCAGGGCGAGGTCATCCCCTCCGACAGCATCGTCGACCACTACATCTTCGGGAAGATGAAGGCCGATGAGGTGCCGTACGCCGGCCTGTGTTCGGATGGAGAGTTCTTTCGCCGCGTTCATCTGGACCTGTGGGGCCGGTTGCCCGATGCCGAGGCCGTTCGCGAGTTCCTCGCCGACACCGACCCCAACAAGCGCGACGCCCTGATCGACAAGCTCCTGTGGATCGAACCGGGTGGCTGGGGAGGCCCCCCCGAAGATGAGCAGGAGTTTTCCAAGGTGCTCAAAGCGGGCGACTACGTCGGTCCCTGGCAGGTCGATGACGCCTTTGTCAGCAAATGGCGTTGTTTCTTCGAGGACCTCTTCCGCAACAAGTATACTTACGCCGGCGTCCACTACTTCAGCACCGCCGAGGGGTTGCGCGAGTACATCAAGCTGTTCCTGCAACACAACCTGCCGTACGACTTTTTCGCCCGCGAGCTGCTGACCGCGACGGCGCTCAGCGGCAAGAACTCCGGCCCTTCGGGCTACCTGATCCGCAACGCCGTCAAAAGGGGCGGCGAGGCCCACCACGAGGATACCTGCGACGAAATCGCGGTCAATGCCACCCAGGATTTCCTGGGCGTCAACGCCCAATGCATCTCATGCCACGACGGCGCCAATCACCTCGAAAAGAGCAACCTGTGGCTCACCCAACGTAAACGCGAGGAATTCTGGCGTCAGGCGGCCTTTTTCGGCGAGACGCGGATCTTCTCAGCCTCCAAAGACTCCCGAGAATTTGTCCTCATCGACGGCCCGACGCTGAGACAAAAACCGAACTGGCGCGGCGACGTCGGCTACCGCATGGACGCCGCCAGCACATTGCGCATTCCCCGCGACGCCACCGCCGAGATCACCCCGGCGTTCCTGCTGTCAGCCGAGGCGCCGAGCCAGGGGTCCAACTTGCGCGAAGAGTTCGCGCGGATGGTGACCTCCGATCTCCAATTCGCCAAAGTGATCGTCAACCTGATCTGGGCGAAGTTGATGACGGTGGGGATCGTCGATCCGCCGCTGGAGTGGGACCTGGCGCGCCAGGACCCGGCCAACCCTCCGCCCGCCCCCTGGACGATCCAGCCGTCTCACCCTGAACTACTGACGGTGCTGGCCAAGGACTTCCAGCGCAACAATTACGATTTGCGCCACCTGATGCGCATCATCTGCCGGTCTCGGGCCTACCAGCTCTCCTCGCGCTTCGAAGGCGAGTACAAGCCCGAATGGGACCGCTATTACGCGCGCAGACTTGTCCGGCGGCTGTCGGCCGAGGAAACCTACGACGCCCTGGCCAAGGCGACCAATGTCTTCGGCCACGGGGCCGGCGCCAAGCCCAAAGTTCCCGTCCGCTTTACAACCGAGTGGACGGGATGGGCGATGGACCTGCCCGGCCCCCTGCTTGAGAACCAGTTCTGCGACGAGGCCCTCAAGGATTTCCTCTTCTTCTTCAACCGCAGCAACCGCGAGCTGAAATGGCCCGATTCCAAGTCCTCGATCGTCCAAACCTCGCTGCTGCTCTATAGCGACCTGGTCCGCCGCAAGGTCCTGGCCAAAACCGAAGACAGCCGGGTTGGCACGCTTCTGACCCAGGACCCGCCGCTATCCAACTTCGAGCTGGTGGAGGAGCTGTACCTGCACACGCTGTCGCGCCAGCCAACCGCTTACGAGATGGCGGAGGCCGTCAAGCACCTCGAAGAGTATCGAGACAAGGGCCTGGAAAACCTCCAGTGGGCCTTGGTTAATAAGCTGGAGTTCATCGTGAACTACTGATATACTGGCAGTTGCTTGTAGTGGGAGTTCAATCCGATGGTGACACATATCCCCAAACTGACCCGGCGCGACTTTATCCGCATGAGCGGCGTCACGGCGGCGGGCTATTCGTTGCTGCCGATGCTCCGGGCCAATAATGTCGAGGCCCAGAGCAAAGTGACGCCGCGCGGGGGAGCCGAACTCTGCATCTTCATCATGTTGCAGGGTGCCCCCAGTCAGATGGACACGTTCGACGTCAAGGAGCGTCCCGAAACCCCGCAGGATTTCGATATTCGCACGATCAAGGACGGCGTCCGGATGCCGGTGGGCACGATGCCCCGGCTCTCCGAGCGGCTCGATAAGTTCGCCATCATCCGCTCGATGGAGTTCTGGGAGAGCTGCCACAACCGAGGCACGTATTACATGCAGGCCGGCCGGGCCATCAGCCCCTCGCGGCTCAAGGAGATCCCCTCGATTGGTGCCGTGCTCGCCTACGAGCATCTGGAGCGGCGCAGGGAGGGCGACTTCCTGCCCCCCTTCATATCGCTCAACGTGCGGACCGACCTGCTGGTCGGCAACGGCATGCTCCCGCCGAGTTGCACGCCGATGGGCCTCAATGCCCGCGTCACGCCCCCGTTCGTCCTGCCCGAGTCCGAGCAGGCCACGTTTGAGGTCCGCCGCGATTTGCTCCAGCGGCTCGACCGCGAGTGGCGTGGGGTGGAAACGCACCGCGGCACGATCTTCACCGACCTGGACGATTACTATCGCTCGGCCTACCTGCTGAGCGACCCCAAGGCCGCTGATGTCTTCACGATCAAGCCCGAAGACAAAGAGCGCTACGGCCAGATCAACTACGTCTTCAACCACCTGGGCAACGCCTGCGTGATGGCTCGCAACATCGCCGCGGCCGACGCCGGCACCCGCTTCATCATCATCAACCACGGGACGTGGGACCTGCACAGCGACATCTACGACAAGTCCAAGACGTTGAATCAGTATTCCCTCAATAACGAGCTGGACCTGTGCCTGGCCAACCTGATCGACGATCTTGAGTCGATGTCCGATGCGCAGGGCCGACGCCTGATCGACAAAACACTGATCGTCGTCATCGGTGAGTTCGGCCGCACGCCCGGGGCGCTCAACGACAATAAGGGACGCGATCACCACAGCGAGGCCGGCATCGCTGTCCTGGCCGGCGCCGGCGTCAAGGGGGGGCGCGTGATCGGTGCCACCGACGAGACGGCCGCCAAGGTGATCGACCCGGGCTGGCACAAGGAGCGTTCAATCTATCCCGAGGACATTCAGGCGACGGTCCATTCGGTCATGGGCGTGGACTGGAGCAAGAAGATCACCAACACGCCCTCGGGCCGCCCTTTCGAATATACCGAGTCCCTGTCGCCCAAGGGGCCGATGGAATTCGGCGAAATCAGCGAGCTTTTTGCCTAGAATTCTCCACGCGCGATTGTTGTGATGGGAGGCCGTGCCGCTGGAGTCGTTCGCCCACGCGGCGGCTAGGGGGATTTTTCCCGATACTATCGACCCAAAAGGGGTGGACCATTGAATCATGACAACCCTTCACGGAGAGCGGGCCTCCCGTCGGTGAGCCGCCGCCGTTTGATGCAGGGAGTGCTCGCGGGCGGAGCCGGGCTCTGGGCGGGCGGTCGCGCGCGGGCCGACGATCTCGATTTTGAACTGTTTAAGGCGGAGTCTGCCATGGATGAATCGGTTGAGCTGTTAGTGGATTCCAAGTGCGTGTTGGGCGAGGGACCCGTCTGGGATGCGCAAAGCCAGCTTCTCTATTGGATCAACATTCTCGAGCACGAACTGCATGTCTACGACCCGGCGACCGGTAAAGACCGAAACATCCCCATCGGCCAGATCATCGGCACGGTCGTCCCCTGGAAGCCGGGCAAGGTCATGGTGGCGGTCCATCATGGGTTCGCCAGTGTCGACTTGGAGACCGAAGTGCTAACGATCATCAACGACCCGGAGGTCGATGACCCGAGCACCCGTTTCAATGACGGCAAGTGCGACCCGGCCGGACGGTTCTGGGCCGGCACGGTGTCGTTGGACGAGGTGAAGGAGACGTCATCGTTGTATCGGCTGGATCCCGATCTCAGCGCGCACAAGATGCTCAACAAGCTCACCGTATCCAACGGGATCGTCTGGACCCGCGACGCCAAGACGATGTACTTCATCGACACCCCGACATTCGAGATCGCCGCCTTCGACTATGATGTCGAAACCGGAGAGATCTCCAACCGGCGCGTGGCGGTCTCGATCCCCAAGGAGGTCGGCTACCCCGATGGGATGGCCATCGACGCCGAGGACAAGCTATGGGTCGGCCACTGGGGCGGCTGGCACGCGGTTCGGTGGGACCCCCTCACGGGCAAGATGATTCAGACCATCAAAATGCCGGCCTACGCGGTGACGGCCTGTGCGTTCGGGGGGCCGGACCTCGAGGACCTTTACATCACGACCGCCACCGCCGGCCTGAACGAAGTTGATCGGGCGCGCCAGCCCCACGCCGGAGGCCTGTTCCGCGCGCGGCCGGGCGTCAAGGGCGTGAAATCCCCCGCCTTCGCCGGCTGAGGCGGCCCCAGCCCGGGCCCATGTGATTTTTTACTTGGCTCAGGCGGATCGGGCCTTTAGATTGAGGACAGGTTGTGACGAGGAGTCTTAGCAATGAATGATACGTCCGTACCCTCCCCCGCCCGACGACTGGTCGTGGCGAGCTTGTTGATCGTCGCCCTGGTGGGTTTCCCCCGTTCGGGCCACGCCCAGGTCTTCGCCAAGGTCGAGTTCAGCACCTACGGTGAAGACCCCCATCCGACCTACTATTATTACAATGGCCACATCGGCGAGATCGATCCGGAGTACGTTCCGGTCCTCGACCCCGATCCGACCCGCTATTACGTCTTCTATTACACCGGAGTGGTGGACCCCGACGCGCGTGTGCCGGGCGACGTGGCGGTCAACCGCTATTCGATCCCCGAGGACCAGTGGGAGGCCAACCGCCGCTGGGTTATCCTCAAACTGACGCTCTTTTACGAATTGACGCACAGGATGCAATCCACGGCGCTCCAAGAGCTGACGGGCCAGGGTTCGGTCGCGACCGAGGAGGAGGCCCTCGCGCCAGGAGCGGTGCCGTACCCGGGTGGCACGCAGGTTCCCGTCGCGCCTGGAACGGCTGCTCCCGCGCCGATTCCCGGCCTGGGCGGGCCGCCTGGGTTCGGGGGAGGACCTCCCGGTTCCTCTGCTCCCGGTTTTCCGGGGGCGACGGGCGGGCCGCCGGGCGGAGGCCCGGGATATATTATCCCTCAGGCCACGGCGGCCCCGACGCCCGAGCCCACCCCATTCTACGGAGGGATGGGGATGTACCCGGGAGCCATGGGGTTCGGTGGCCCCGGGATGATGCCCGGGATGGGGAGTTTCGGCGGCGGGTCGGCTTTTGGCGGCGGGACGCGCACGTTCGACGCCGAGGCGGCCGCCGAATGGACCTTCTATTACGACCAGTTGGTATTGTGGCAGTATTACTGCGCGCGCCATCTGATTGGCGAAGAAACCGACGACTTGGTCGAGGACCTCTCTCAGGGCGGCGCCGAGTTTTCCCAAGACCTTGTCAGTCAGATCGATCAATTGCGACCGGGCGGGACGCTGACGGGGGTGGATTACAATATCGATGCCCTCCTCGGTCAGGGTACCGGGAGACCCGGCCAACCGCAGCCGGGTTTGGGTGGCCTGGAAAGCACTGTTCGTGAAATCTTCGATCCCCAGCTGGACCATGAAGATTCCAGCCGGAGCCTACAGTATCACGAGAAATTCGTCGAGGCCGCCCAGCAACGCGAGGCCGAGCTGGTCGATAACTTCATGGCCATGATTGACGAGATCGACCGGCGCGACACGAACCAACAAGTCTTCGACCAATGGATGGACAACAAGCGGCGCGAAGTCTACACCTTCGCCGAAGCCTGGCGACGGGCCGAGAGCGGACGCGCCGTCGTCATCGATGATTCCCTGTTCCTGATCACCGACGAGCCGCTGGGCGAGATTCCGATCCCTGCCATCAACGTTATTAAGTCCGAACAATTGACGCCGCAAGACATCATTAACGATGACGGCACCATCCGGCAGCCCCAAGTCTTCTAAGTTTCCGCCTCGATGAAAAAAACCGCCCCTTGCCCGGCCCCGAATCGCGGATTGCGCTTTTGGCTGCTGGTTTGGGTCGGCGTGGCGTATTGGTGCATGAGCACCGACGCCGCGGTGCCCCAGCGCGTGATCTCGCTGGCACCCAATATCACCGAGACGGTCTTCGCGCTGGGCGCGGGCGATCGGCTGGTGGGCATAGGCGATTTCTGCAACTATCCGCAAGCCGTCGAATCGATCCAGCGCTGCGGCGGGACGTTCAACCCCAACTTCGAGGTCATCAGCTCGCTGGAGCCGGATCTCATTTTGGTGCAAGGCGAGCATCGGCCGGTCCGTGACTACGCCCGCGAGCGCGGCATCTGGCTCGAAGGGGTCGACATGGACAGTATCGCGACCCTCATGGAGGGAATCGAGAAGCTGGGCCGGGTTTTGGACCGTGAGCCTCGGGCCGAGCAATTCGTCCAAGACCTCCGGTCCCAATTCGCCGCCATTGGAGAACGCATCCCCGACGTCCCCCCCGACCGGCACCCGTCGGTCCTGATCAGCATCGGCCGCGTCACCGGCAAGCCCGACAACATCATGACCGCCCACGGCGGCAGCTTCATCGACGAGGCGGTCACGATGGCCGGCGGACGCAACATCTTCGGCGACCTCAAACACTTCTACCCCCAGATCTCGCACGAAAGCCTGATCGCCCGCCGCCCCCAGGTCATCCTGGAGTTCATCCGTGATCCCGAACTGAGCGAAGAGCGTCTCAAACAGGTCCACGCCGAATGGCAATCCTTGGCCTCGCTGCCGGCCGTCAAGCAACGTCGCATCCACGTCATCACCGAAGACTACGCCCTCATCCCCGGCCCCCGCATGGTTCTGCTGGTCCGCAAAATCAACGAAATCCTCTACCCGGACCAACCCGCCGTGCCAAACGAATCCAAGTGAACTGACTCAATTTGGCTGACTTGCTTGCGGGAGTGGGTGACGGTTCCTGGAGTCTCCAGGAAAAGAAGGGCATGGGCAGTGCGTTCAATGTGTATTGGACTCCTCGGCGTGATAGAGTTTTTCGATTACGAGCGACGAGGACGGGAGCCGAGAGCCGAGTGCTTTCGGATTGGCTGGATGAGGGTGGCGAGGATATTGAGACTGATTCGGGTCAGGTTCGGGTTGGCGTCGTTTTGGATCGGCGCGCTGGGCGCGGCGGCGTGGCTGGCGGGTTGTTCGGGGGACGGGCGGCCCAATGGGCGGTTGCGGCGCATTGCCGGCCCGCATCCCCCGCGCGAGGGCATCTACGTGCGGGCGCGGACCATCGGGACGCTGCGCCTGCCGGGGAGGGCGCGCAGTCTGGTGTTGCGCGGCGACGTGCTCTATGCGTTCCTAAACTTCCGCGGCCTGACGACGATCGACGTTTCGGACCCCGCGCGGCCCCGAGCGGTCTCGCACCTGCCGGCCGTTCCTCCCGACGATCCGCTCAAGCATCCGTATTACTTCGACGGCCTGCCCGAGGGGGACCGGATGGTCGTGATCGAGCGCACGTCGGGCCTGACTGTCATGGACATCAGCGACCCGTCACGGCCTCGGGTCCAGTGGTCGCTCGGGCTCGGGGGGCTGCTACCCGCGTATCTCACGCGCGTGGGCGGGACGTATTACCTTTCGGCTGGGGGGGGCGGCTTGTTCTCGCTGCCGGCCGATTTCGATCAGGCGAGCCAGCCCCGTCCCGTGCTGACCGATTACGATCACGTCAAGGTATCGGTCGCCCTCCCGCCTCACCACCTACTGGTGGCCGATAATCACCGCGGTGGGATGAAGGTGCTCGACGTGAGCGACCCGGCGCGGCCGCGTTTGATCTCGCAGTTTATCGCCGATTCGTTTTGCGACGCCGTCGAGCTGGTGGGGCGCACGGCCGTGATGCAGGTGCGGCGCACCGGACTGCTGTTTGTCAACGTCGACGACCCGGCCCGGCCCTACCTGGCGGGGATGTTCCCCACGCGCGAGCAGTCGATGATCAAGGCCATGGCGCGTCTGGGCGAGAGCCGCCTGCTGGCGGGTTACAACTCCGGGACGATCGACGTCATCGATCTGACCGACCCCACCGACGCGCTGTGGCTGGGCCGCCTGTTGGCACCGACGGGGGTGATGAGCCTGACCGCTCGCGACGACCTCATCTTCGTCGGCCTGGCGCGCCAGCCGTCGGATGATCCCGACTCGACCGGCTACCAACTGGCCATCCTGCGCCTGGAGGAAGTCCCCCGCCCCCAAAACGAAATCCCCAAAAGCATCCCCCAAAGCGAACCCGGCTCGGAATCGACGCTCGCGGGACGGTCTTCGCGATAGAGTGTTTACCAAGCGCTCATCGCATCGTTGGGCGGCGTATGGGCGATATTAAGCAATCCGTCAATTGTGAAACGTCTTCATCCAGAGTCGAAAGCGAGACGCAAGACATCACGATCGAAGCCGAATCCGTCACATCATGAGAACGCTTCATCGTTGCTTGCGTTGGATTGAACGGTGATTCAACCGATGCCGCGCGAAGTTCAGAGGTCAAGCGCAAACGAGATCGCCCGCTGAACCTCGATGAGTTTCCCGGGAGTAAGTTCGGTCACAAGTCTTCCGATCTTGCCCTTTGATACGGTCTGGACATGATCCAAGTTAATCGCACAATCTCTCGACATCCCGTCCTGACGAGCGAGTGACACCTCGCTCGGGATGCCTCTGACGGTGGAGGTGATGGGGGCGACCGTCACTTGGCCCAGGTAATCGATCACGGAGGTCCAGGTCAGGATCAGCACCGGTCGATTCTTGTCCGGTGGCTTGAACTTATACCAACGTATCTCGCCACGTTTCATCCATCGCCCCAGTTCTGCTCATTCTCCCATACGGTGAATTCTTTTTTTCCGGCCGGATGGTGTTCATATCCGCGCCGGTGCTTCTGCTCAAGCTCGGCGACGCTGAGGTTCTCCAGGGCTTTACGCAACGCCTGCCGGGCAAAGGCCGACCGGGTGGTGCGAAGCCGCTTGACGGCCCGATCCACCGCCTTGACCAGTTCCTCATCCAGTGTCATCTGTACCGTTCGCACGTCGGCTCTCCATCACGTGGATTCTTATAGCTATCATAATCCACATCCTGGCCCGCGTCAACCGCTTGTTTCTCTCACTTGAAGCCAACGCCGAAGGTGAGGCGTGGAACATCGCGCCCGAACCGGTTATTCGCCAGATCATGATAAGGTTTCATCGTTAACGCCTCCGTCAATCGAGCGCCTCGGCGCTCTTCTGATCTGATCGCAAGAGTTCGTTCACGACCGTCGTCGCGTCGGACCCCTTACGCTGAGCAATGGACTCGACGAACGCGCGGTTGTCCTCGTCCAGGTAAACGGGGAGATTAAGTTTCGCGTCCGGCCGATAGAACTTGCCCCGCTCTCCCCTGGAGAAATCATACTCTTTCTTCATTGGCTTTCCCTCGCGTACTGCTCGATCTCACGTTTGGTCGCTCTCCGGGATGATAAAATCCGAATCTTAACGCGTTCCGCATCGATATCTTGGAACGTGTGATGAACGACGAGCATGGTTCCCGTGGAGTCAATCCCCAGCATGATCCAATGATTTTTCTTCCCGGCTGTGCTTTTCACCCATGGGATGTGACGCTTTGCATCTTGTTGGCGAAGTCGCGTCCCGACGTGGGAGGCGGCAACGACTTTCCATCTCTGTGATAGAGTTCGATTGCTTCCTCCACGATCTGGCACAGCTCGTCGAAAACCCCCTTTTCGTCTTCGCCGTGACATCCCCCGTGCACCAGGCCCGGAGCGCTGCCCACATAGCACCGGTCTTCCTCCGACCATTCGACGATTTTTACGTATCTTGCGCTATCTTTCATTCTTCCAATTCCTCCATGGCGAGATGCACAGCCCGAACCTGGTAATGCTTGGCATCGTCGCCCGGCCTACCCGATATGGTCACGGGCTTGATTAGTTTGGCGTGCACGAAGTTTCGATGGCTCCCTTTCCCGTCGCGGTTAACAAAGCCGGCCCTTTCAAGATCAGCGATGAGGTCCTTTATCTTTGGCGGCACTGATTAATCGTTCGCCCTCCCCTCTTTAGCCTTGGGCCACGGATTAATTGTGACATACTGGATTTATGTGTCAAAAGAATTGTCTTTATGCTCAATGACGATTGACAACTTCGTTCTTCTTCGGCGTTTATTGAATCGTCTTCTCAACGCTGACCACTGCCCACCCAGAAGGTGGTGGCTTCACGGATTCGCCCACCCTATGAAACAGTCAATCCGGGTCTTCGGTTTGGCGCGAAATCATCTGCAACACGTAAACTTCACTTAAAAATTAGCTCAAATCTGATGTTCACGATCAGATCGGCGAAATCTGGACGGATCCCACAGACAATTCATAGACAAGACCTCCCAAGGGCCTGGTAGGAAATTCTTTTGTCCCGGCCCGCCGATGTAAAATAGCCCCGTTCGTTGCCGGCGCCGAATCCGGCCGGACTTAAATCTTTGAGCGTGTGCGGGACCGGCGGCGGCGAATGGACGAGAACTCTTCCACGGCATCCGAAACCAATGAATTGGCCGTTCTGGCCGCGGCGGCGGGGGATGCGGAGGTTTGGTTGGCGCGGTGGTTGAGCGAGCAACTGGGGTCGGGCGAAGGGCCCGATCTACGGGAGCTGAATCTGGCCGTGACCGCGCTGCGCCGGCTCATCGACGCGCGCAAGGCCCTCAGAGAAATGGAGCGCGATGAGTCAAGCCAAGCCGACCGAGGAAATGATCCGCAAGCTCTCCAGGGCCAGTTTCTTGAGGCTCTTGAGCGACTTGAAGCCGGCGGCGCGGGCCGCGGCGATCCACCGGCGCTGCCGGACTGACTTGCCGCTGTTCGCCTGCACGTTTTTTCCCGACCTTTGCCGGCTTGAGTTCAGCGTTCTGCATGCATACCTGTTTGAGCGGCGCCTGGAGAAGTCATGCGATCCGCTGCCCGCGCGGCGCGGGTCAATCGACGTGGTGCTCGCCCCGCGCGGGTCGGCCAAGTCGACGCTCGTCTCGCTTATCTTTCCCATCCACGCGTTGCTCTACGGGACCGACGCTTACATCGTTCTGATCTCGGCCACGCAGCGCCAAGCCACGCAACGGCTGGCGAACCTGCGGCGCGTGTTGGCCGATCGACCGGCGCTGGGCGAGTGCTTCGGGGCGGAGCTGGGGGCCGTGGGGCGACGCATCGACGCCTTTTCGGCGGGGACCGAGCTGCGCGGCATCAGTCACGGACCGTGGCGGCCGATGTGGATCATCCTCGACGACGCCGAACGCTCCGACCGCGTCAACTCGGCCCTGCATCGCGACTCGATGTCCGAATGGTTCAATGAGGTCATCGACAACCTGGGCAACGGTTACACGAACATCGATATTGTTTCGACGCTGCTGCATTATGACGCATTGCCCGCGCGCTTGATGAAGCGGCCCGACGCGCGGGCGCGCACGTTCGCTTCAATCTTGTCTGAGGCGAGCAACGACGAGCTATGGAGAGAGTGGCGCAAGGTGTATCACGACCTCGAAAACCCGAATCGGGTGCGGGCGGCCAGGAAGTTTTTCAAGGCGCGCCGCGACGCAATGCTTGAGGGGCCCGAGGTCCTGTGGCCGCCCAAGGAGGATTACTACCAGTTGCAGGTCAAGCGTGAAACGCTGGGGTGGATCGCGTTCGATAAGGGAAAACAAAACGCGCCTTGGAACCGCGGTGCTTCGATCTTTCAGCGTTCGTCGTTGCGCTTCTTCAAGATCGAGGGCGACAAGGTGTTGCGCGAGCCTGCAACCGAAGACAAGGACGGCCGATCGCCACGGTCGGAGTCGATGCGGTGGGTTATCTTTACGTGCTCGACGTATGGCTCGAGCGCGCTGTCCCCTCCGACCAGATCTGCAAGGCCTTCGACCTGCACGAGCACTGGCAATACGAGGGCTTCGGCCTTGAGACCAACGCGTTCCAAAAGGTGTTGCTCGAGCCGTTCGAGACAGAACGGGCGCGGCGCAAACGGCGCGGGAAGCCTTGGGACCTGCCGATCATCGAGCAACGCCACCGCGTGCCGAAGAACACGCGCATCATGAAAATGGAACCGCTGGTCTCCAACGGCTGGCTGCTGTTCGCCGGGGGGCTAAGCGAGGAATTCCTGCGCCAGATCGAGGACTTCCCCAACGACCGCCACGACGACGGCCCCGACGCCGTCGCCGCCGCGCTCTCGCTGGCGCGCGGCCCACGCCTCACCACCAAACCAGGCAGCCGCCCGCGCAAAACAAGGGGATCGCTTAGTCAATTTTGATCAATCGGAACCGCAAGGGTGTGATTCAAGCATGGGAGTGGGGTGCGGGGACGGGAAGGGAGGCAAAGCCGACACCTCCACAAACGCTTCAAACACCACCCAGCGCATGGTTCTTCGGCATCGGCTCTCGTCTCCCGTCCTCGTCCTCGGACTTTTTCGGACTTGATTGGGTGATCCAAAACCGATGGCCTTTCTTTCGATTGAAGAATTCGAGGACGAAGGACGAGGACGGGAACCGAGAGCCGATCAGATTGGAACACGGGGCCCCTTCATTGATAGCGCATTACCTCCCAAAACTGAATCTCACCCAACCGCGAAGCATGCGAATGGACGCGAGGGTATTGTTGGCGTATATTCACATGATTCGCGGTTGGGTTCACTGGCCCAGGTAGGCAAAATCGGCTGGAGAGATGGGGGATGATGATGCTTAGTCGGAGATTACTCGGAGTTAAGAGTCGGATCGTCGGGCTTTTTTTGGTTTGGGTTATTCCATGCGGGTTCCTGCCGGGAATCGCCGCAAGTCAGGATTCGCCCTCCAATGTTTTCTCGATCGACGACCTGCTTTCGATGCGCAAGCTGCACCAGGTCCTGATTTCGCCCGATGGGGATTGGGTCGCTTATTTCGTCGAGGAGCCGCGCGGCGAGCAGGATTCCAAGGTCCCGGCCGCGCGAGGGCTGTGGCTGGCCGACACGCGAGGGGGCGCGGCGCGGGAGGTGACGGGGTTTCGGCCAGGCGATTCGTCGCTTCAATGGTCGCCCCAAAGCAACATGCTGACCTTCCTGGCCAACCGGCCGGGCGTCGGAGGCCGCCAGGTTTTCGGGCTCACTCCCGACGGTTTTCAGTTGCGCCCGCTCACCGCGACCAACGCGCCGATGGGCTCGTTCCGTTGGTCCCGCGACGAGAAACGCATCCTTTACCCGACCACTGAACCCCAAGACGCCCAGGAACGGGCGCGGATCGAGCTTGGCTATGACGCGATCGACGTCGTGGCGGGCGGTCCGGATCAGCCGGGCAGGGCGCAGGGGCTGTCGTGGCTTGACGTGGAGACCAACGAATTCCATCGGGTTGACCTCGGCGCGGTTCACGTCATGTCTTACGGGCTGTCGGGGGACGGCGCCGAAGTCGTGGCGGCGGTGGCCGCGAGCACGGCCGGGGGAGATACGTGGTTGCGGCCCAGCCTGTTGCGGGTCGGGCTGGATGGATCGACCCCCAGACCCGCCTGCGAGTCCCATGGCGGTTTGACGAACCCAAGCTGGTCGCCCGATGGACGCAAGATCGTTTTTCGGGGCTGCTCGATGGGGGCGCACGAGCCGTTTCCGGTGGCACTTTATTCCGTGAGCGCGGAAGGCGGCGAGCCGACGGACCTGGTCGCCGGCCGCCCGTTTAGCGTCGACTCGTATCAGTGGCTGGGCGACACGGGCGACCTGTTGATCATGGCCACCGAAGGGGCGGATCGCTATCTGGCCCGGCTGTCGATTGAAACGGGAGAGCTGACGCGGCTCACGCCCCAGACGCATGTCTTGGCGTTTCGTTCCAGTTACAGCGCGTCGCGCGACGGCCGGAAACTTGCCTGCGTCCTGACCGCGGGAGATCAACCGCCCGACGTGTGGTTGATCGATCTGGACGGCGGCGAGGCCCGGCAATTTACCCACCTCAACCCTCATCTCGAGGAGCGCGACTACGGCGAGGTCGAAGAGGTCTTTTGGCGCGCGCCGGATGGGCTCCAGATCAGCGGCGTGTTGCTCAAGCCGGTGGGCCATGAGCCGGGCAATTACTATCCGCTGATCGTTCAGCTCCACGGCTCTCAAGTCGCCGACGTGACCGAATTCCAGGCCAGTTGGATGAACTGGGGGAACCTACTGGCGGCGAACGGATACGCCGTGCTGCTGCCCAATTATCGCGGCAGTCTGACCGACGGCTCGGATTTCTTTCGCGGCAACCTGGGCGACGCCGGCGGCAAGGACTTCGCCGACGTCATGGCGGGTGTCGACGCGATGATCGAGCGCGGCATCGCCGACCCCGAGCGGCTGGGCGTGGGCGGGGTGAGTTATGGCGGCTACCTGACGAGCTGGGCGGTGACGCAGACGACGCGGTTCAAGGCGGCGGTAATGGGCATCGGGCTGTCCAACTGGGTCACGATCGCCGGCCAGACGCCGGGCTACGCGATGCACGCGGCCTGTTACTGGACGTTCTCGCCGTACGAGCGGCTCGAATTCGTCTGGGACCGCACGCCGATCAAGCATGTCGCCAACGTGGAGACGCCGACGTTGATCTACGCCGGACGCGAAGACAGTGCCGTCCCGATTTCGCAAAGCCGCGAATTCTTCCGCGCGCTCAGCCACTTCGGCGTCCCGTGCCGGTTCTACGCCTACCCGCGCGAGGGCCACAGCATCTTCGAACCCAACCACGTGCGGCATAACATGGAGGCGATCCTGGAGTGGTATGGCCGGTACTTGGCCGATTAACTGCTTCGCGTATCAACCGAATCAACGTGAAGTATCAATTCGCCTCGCTCGTGTGATGCGCGGGCAAGAGAGCAGGGTTCGAGAGTTTGTTCGCAGGTTCGCCCGAATTTTGCGTCCCTCATGCAACGGCGGCGCCGAGTTTATCCGTGATGCGCGGCAGGGTGATGACGAACGTCGTCCCCTTGCCGGTTTCGGTGTTGAAGTCGAGCCGGCCGCCGTGGGCATCGACGATGCTCTTGCTGATGGCCGTCCCCAGGCCCGTACCGCCGGCTTTGCCGCTGGTGACGAACGGGTCGAAGAGGTGATCGCGGATTGCTTCGGGGATGCCGGGGCCGTTGTCGGTGATGTGGATGCGGGCCGAACCGTTTTCCTGGTCGCTCGCGATACGGATCAGGCCCTTCCCGCGAAGTGCTTCGATCGAATTGCGGATGATATTACCCATCGCCCGTGAAAACCGGGCGGTGTCGATGCTGGCTGACCCGGGTTGGCTCTTGATGTTCCAGCTCGAGCCGGATGCCGCCTTCCCCAAGACCCACGCTGAGATTCTCGGCCTCTTGATCGAGGAACGTGTTCAGGTTGACCGTTTCCTTCTCCAGCTTGACGCTCCCCCGCGTGAAATCGAGGATGTCCTGGGTCATGTTGTTCATCATGCGGATGTTCTTCTCGATCATGTTCAGAACTTTGGTCCGCGCCTCCTCGGTCATGGGCATCTTGAGCAGCGAGCAGGCCCCCAGGATCACCGTCATGGGATTCCTGAAGTCGTGGACGATCGTGCCGGCCATCTGGCCCACCGCCGACAGGCGCTCGGCCCGCACCAGTTCGGCTCGCGTCTCGTTGAGCTGCTGGATGTGGTCGCGCAGGCCGACGCGCATCTCATCGAAGGCGCGGGTCAGGCACGCGATTTCGTCATGGGCGTCCGTGGTGAGCGCGGTGTCGTAGTCGCCCCTTGAAATGCGCGCGGCGGCGGCGGTCAATCGCTCGACGGGCCCGACCAAACCGCGCGAGACGAATCCCCCCACAACCAGGCAGATCACCAGCGCGGCCAGCGAGATGAGGACAATGCGCAGCATGTCGGCCCGCAGCAGGGCGAAATATTCGTCGGCGCGAAAATCGGTTTGGAGCAGGGCCACGACGCCGCCCGCGGAATCGCGGATGGGAGCGTATGCCGAGATCCAGTGGCCGTGTTCGTCCTCGTAGATGCCGGTCACGTTGGATTCGCCCCGCCCCAGGACGGGGATCATCGGCAGGCGCACGTCGTAGGTCTCGCCCACGAACAGGTCGTCGTCGGGCAGATCATTGGACATGACGACGAATTGGAGGACGGTGGCGGTGACCGAGCCCGAGCTGCACTTCGGCTGGGGCATGTTCGTGGTCGTTTGGGTCTTGGGCGACGGGGCGCCGGAACGGGAGGGGCGCAGCGTGTAGATCTCATTGGGCCATTGGTTGGCGCGTTTGATTGCGATCAGTTGCTCGCGCAGTTTTCGAAAGGCCGGCTCGGTGCGGAAGTTATCGGGCGTGATGCGTTCGTGCAGGTCGCCGTCGATCTGGAGGGCGGCGGTCTGGGCGACCAGGCGTAGCTGGTCCTGAAGCGTGCGTAGCTGGTCGGCGCCGCGGGTGTGGTATTGGAGATAACCCATGACCCCGATGGCCAACAGGACCAGGGCCGACAGGATCAACTGGAGCTGCGATCGCAGTCTCAGACGCCGGAATAGATTGATACTCCGTTTCATGGCTCAACTACCCCTTTGGCGCGGTGAATGTCGGATGCGTGCATCGAAATATTCCCATCGTAGTACGCACGCTCCTCGGAGTGATTACTCCTCGACTCTCATTGGCCGGGTTCGACCCCTGTAACCTGACAGTGGGTCCGTGAGGATTCTGCTTGATGAGCGATTTGGGGACAAAGACAACATTCGCCAATTCCGGCTTCCAGGAATCCGCCGGGGATACCTCAAACGGAGCGGGCGATGAGGGGTGCATCTCACGGATCCGGGAGATGGTCTTCCCAAAGTCACATAATTTGAGGCGTAAATGATTTGAATTCAACGGGTTACGAAGTTCGGAAAAAGTGTAATTGGCTCCACGGGGGGGGGTGTTTTGCCTCCCCCGGGGTTCAAAGTTCGTTCAGGCAGTTAAGATCAATAATCTCAATGATGTGGATCATGAGCGCGACGAAAAATGGACGTGCCATTTCACGGATCCGTGAAATGCACCCGGCGATGAATCGGGCGAGATGAATGGCCTTGACCGAGACCGGATGGATTGCGTACTGTACCGTGGTCCGACACTGCGCGGGAAGGCCGCAATCATCCCGCGGATTGTTCATGCGGCGGGTGTAGCTCAGTTGGTTAGAGCACTGGTTTGTGGCACCAGGGGTCGTGGGTTCAAATCCCATCACTCGCCCCAATAATTCACACAAGTAAAGATGGGGACAGGCGGCGGGGATTCTCCAGGATCGCCCCGTTGACCTGACTCATTCTCGGTCCCCGGTCGCTGGATTCGTATACCGCCCTGAATCACGCCACCATTGATTTTATTGGACTTACGACGACGATAAAAGACGATAAGACCCCCTTACGCTCCTCCAAGGGGTGTGAGTTGGGGTGTGAGCCAAGGGTGGCTTCTCCGATATAAACTTCAACCTACCGGTCGGGGCCGACCCTGGCCGGGGGAAGAATGTTCACATCTGAGCGGTTCCCGGCATGTTGCCAGGATGTTGCCAGAACGTAGGCGGAATCAAGCCGGAATGAACGGGAATGAAGGGGGGAATCGGGGCCTTGTGGATTCACGTGATTACCCACAAAACCACTGATTTTATTTGGTTTTCTGATGACGCGCCCGGCAGAACTCGAACCTGCAACCCTCGGCGTATAGCCGACCCAACAATCGACTTTCTGCCTTAGATAAAAGTCGGATTCGGCGATCTTCGGGTTAAAATCCAATCCTTCCGCACCCCTGCCCTTGAGCGCGAACAAACCGATCACGCAGACCCTGTCGCGCTGTTCGCCCGTTAGTAGTCGCGCAATCTCCGCGCCCGTCTCATAGGCCTCGGGGTCTTCAAGGAATTCCCTGAACTCCTTGGAGTACTCGATGATTTGCAGGGTCAGTTTGCCGAGATGTTTGGGTTGGTGAAACCTGATCGGGATCAGGAGATTAACCGGTTTCCTCTGTTTCGTGGGTGTCATCGGACCGCCCCCTTGGTCATGCGAAGTCCTGAACCCCTTGGCTGGGGAGAGTGATGGGGGCGATGGCACGCCAAGGGGTGAAGTGCCGCCGGTCGGTCATGACTCCGCCCGGTCGCCCCCAAGTCAAATTGTCAGCCTTCCTACCCGGTTCGGTCAACGCGATTCCTGGCCCGTCACGGCATTCTATTATTCTCGCCCCATCCCCCCCTGACTTTTCGTACGGAGGAGGGTGGGGGTGTCAACGTTCCACCACGTTCGACTTCTTTTCGAGGTTAGTGACATCGACCGAAGGACGCTCCTCCGCTTGGAACGCTCCTTCAAGCGCCGCCAAGCGAGCCTCCAGCGCCTCGATTTGCGTGTTCTTCGCCTCAAGCTCGGCCTTCATCACGTCATAAAGCCCCTGGATGGCGACTAGGGCCACGCCTTCGGCGTCGAGCGTGCCGATGTGGCGCTCGCTCGCCCCGAGGCCGAAGGCGGCCATGAAATCCTGCGCCATCGGTCCGATATGGCGCACGGCTTCGGGTTCGCCTTTGTAGCGCCATTGCGTGACCGGCAGCCCCGCGACCTTCTCAAGAATCTCGCGCCGATCGACCTGCTCGAAGTCCTGCTTCGAGTTGCGGTCCGAGCCGTTGGTCCAAACGCCGCCGGCGGTCACATGGGCGGCGTTGCCGTTGGTCGCATCGGTGCCGACCTCGAGCGGGCGGGTCGGATCGGTCGTGTGGATACCGACGTTGTCACGCGGGTTCAGCAGAATGTCGGACGTGTTTGTACCGTTTGTCCGAATCTCGAAATCGTCCGTGCCCCCGAAGAAGCCCGCGTCTGCACGAATGAGCCCGCCATCCTGGAGCATCGTGAGCCGCGGTTGGTCGCTCTCGCCGCTATCGTCGGTGTCGGCCTCGAGCGTCAGCCGGACCGAGCCGGCCCCGCCCGAAATCCGCGTATCGCCGTCGG
>CAUZJO010000082.1:0-20994 GCA_963580245.1 Candidatus Sumerlaeia bacterium
TCGACGCTCATAACAAGGGCCCCCGATCCATTACTTGGACCGCCAAGGCCGAGACGATTCTCGAAAAAGTCCGCCGCGCCCGCGCCACACTGGATAATCTGCAACCAGCGTGAGACACTACACTAGCCTGATCTTATACATGATCCCCGCGCGGATTTCCAATTGATCCGCGTGCACTCGTGAAGGAGAAGGAAACATGAGAAGCTTTTCGGTTACTTGCCGCTTGTTCGCATCATGCTTCGCTTTGATGCTACTGATTTGCCTCTCCGGCTGCTACGGACCGTCCGAGGAGTCGTCGTGGCCTCTCTCCCAAACGTCCTCTTCGGACGAAGTTCAGGACGCGCCCGCGGCCGGGCACGGCGATGATTTCAACGCCGATGACGTCGAGTAGCGACTGACGTTCGCGTGGCGCGCGTCACGGAGGACTGAACGCGGGCGAGGTTTCGCTCACGCAAGCGACCGATCCTGTTGATCTCTTGGCTGGACAATTCGTGGGGCAACACGCTCTGGACCCGTTCGAGGCGGTCGCGTAGGAGCTTGACGTTGGCGAGCTCGTTCAGTTGGCTCTCCGCGACGCGGCTGGTGTCGTATTCGAGTACGGGGCGGTCGTCGCGATAGATCGCGGCGCCGTGGGCCAGAAAATTGTGGTCGTCCGCGCACACCAGGCCCACCCGCGCGTCATTCATCCAGTCGGTCTTGAAATAATCACGGATCGGCTCAAAGACACGGGGCTCGATGTCCACGCAATCGACACGGTCCATGTCGTACATCAAAAATCGGCTGGGGGTCTGACCGGCCCCGATGCTGACCACCATCGGGATGGCCAATGGGAACGACGCCCCGAGAAGACGCCCAGCACGGTGCTGAGCGCGAACGCCGTTGAACCGAGGACCAGCGGAGGCCTGGCGAATCCAGCAAACCTCGTAGACCAGGCCCGCGAAGCCCGAGAGAAAAAAGCATGTGATCGCAACAACGTTTCGCAAACTATTCGCTTTCCCAGCGGGGTCAGTCGAGTGAATACTATTCAGGCCTCAGAAGCACGAATTTGAGATCTCCCGCTCTTGCGTAGGTTTAACTTCGTGTCACCATCTGTTTGGCGTGCTTATTCTTAGCGGAGTGATGGAGCTGGAGATGAGAACATTTCTGATTGACGACAAGCTGTGGACCGATTGCTTCGCCGACCCGCGCGAGGACACCTTCGGCCCAGTCTACGGACAGAGCAGGGCGCTGGTTTGGACGCTCTGCTACCGCGTGCTGCATAACGAAGAGGATGCCCGCGACGTCTTTCAGTCGGTCTATTGCCGGCTGCTCAAATGGGCGCGAGACCCCCGCCACCGCGAACTGCCCCAGATTCACCAGCGCGGCATCTATTATCTGGCGTTGCGAGAGGCCAATAACCTGCGCATGCGACGATCGCGAAGGGCGCGCAAGGAGGTTGCCATGGAAACCCTGCCGGTTGCAATCGACACCGGCACCCGAACCGATCAGGCCATCCACGATCGGGAGACGCGCAGCCTGATCGAGGGGATCATCGCGACGCTGCCCGACCGTTACCGTCTGCCGCTCTTACTCCATTACTTCCACGGGATGACGCACAAGGAGATTGCGATGTTGCTGGGCAAGCCGGCCAGCACCATCTCCAGCCGCATCGCCACGGCCCATCGCAAACTGGAACCGCTGATGCGTCGCGTGGGACTGGGCGGGGCGGCGATGTTGCTTGGCGTCATGGGGGCGCGGGCCTCTTTAATTGAGCCGCGGGCGGGGCTCGATCTTGCCAGCGTGTTTAAGCGCATCCAGGAGGAGGTTGGCGCGGGCGCAGCCGGGGCAGGCGGCGCGGGGGTGGATGGAGCGATCACGTCCGCCACAACGACGCCTTTTCACTTCGCCCTCCACGGTATTCAAGCCAAGCTGGCGGTGCTGGGTCTGTCCGTGGCGATCCTGGGCGGATTGGTCCTGTTGGTTCATCGCATCAACGCCACGAATCCTTATCTCATGTTGGGCAAGCGGCCGGCGGCCGCGCACACGCAGTCCGGCGCCGCAGATCAGGCGTCGGTCCCCGGAGGGCAGTTCATCACCCCGGCGGGTGGATTCGTCGTCAATGGATATTCATTCTCGCCGTTCGCGTGCCCCCATTCCCAGGGGACCGGCGCGGCGTCGGGTCAGAAAAACGTCGCTCGATCAAACCACGGGCCAGGGGCTCGGTGAACTCCATATCCTTGACCCCGTCTTGGAGCTTTGTCAGCCGGAGGGATCCAGAACACGGGCGGGGCCGACCGATGGTTGGCGCCCGTGCCGACGATGCCCAGGCGGATCGGATTTTGAATCAGGCATTGCTCCTCTCCAGCGGCCGGGCGGTCAGGTTGAGAAAACCGCGACCGGCCGCGAGCGTCATAAACTCCGCGTCCTCGCCCCCCCTCGGCTGACTTCGAAACCCAGCGACCGATAGAATCTGACGGCCCGGCCCATGTCGCGCGTGCCCTGATCGATTCGACGCTGGGCTCGCCCGCCGGGTTGTCCGAATGCCGATCGTTCATTTCGGGAATCTCCGAGCTTGCCACGCCTCCATTTTTATGAAAAGGGTATTGTTGTATGGGACCGGTCCAAACCGCAACCGCAGGATCACGCGAAACGCAGGCCGTAGCCGTGCGCTACGACATCTCCCTACTCACCGAGGACGACCTGCATCTCTTCAACGAAGGGACGCATTACCGCCTCCACCAGAAACTCGGTGCGCATCTGATCCGGCGGGAGGGGGCCGTCGGCGTCTATTTCGCCCTCTGGGCGCCCAATGCCAACAGCGTCCACGTCATCGGCGACTTCAACGGGTGGGACAAGACCTCGCACCCGTTGCGGCCGCGCGGCTCCTCGGGCATCTGGGAGGGGGTCATCCCCGGTCTTGGCCTGGGCGAGGTGTATAAGTACCATGTCGTCTCCAACAATTTCGGTTTCCACGCGGACAAGGCCGACCCTTTGGGGTTTTATCACGAGATTCCGCCGCGGACGGCCTCGCGCGTCTGGGACCTGAGTTATGAGTGGAACGACCGGGACTGGATGGATCAGCGGCACAAGCACAACGACCTGCACGCCCCGATCTCGATCTACGAGGTGCATCTGGGATCGTGGCACCGGGTGATCGAGGACGGTTTCCGGTCGCTCTCATATCGAGAGGCGGCCCAGCAACTCGCCGAACACGTCAAGCAGACCGGGTTCACCCATGTCGAGCTGTTGCCGGTTATGGAGCACCCGTTTTTCGGCTCGTGGGGATATCAGTGCACGGGATACTTCGCGCCGAGCAGCCGCTACGGGACGCCGCAGGACCTGATGGCGCTGATCGACACGCTGCACGAGCACGGCATCGGCGTGATCCTGGATTGGGTGCCCTCGCATTTCCCCACCGACGAGCATGGGCTCGGCTATTTCGACGGCACACATCTCTATGAGCACGCCGACGCGCGGCAGGGCTTCCACCAGGAGTGGTTGAGTTTCATTTTCAATTATGACCGTCACGAGGTGGTCAGCTTTCTGGTGAGCAGCGCGATGTTCTGGCTCGAGCAGTATCACGCCGACGGCCTGCGCGTGGACGGCGTGGCCTCGATGCTCTATCTCGACTACGCGCGCCGCGAGGGCGAGTGGATTCCCAACCGCTACGGCGGCAACGAGAACCTGGGGGCCATCGAGTTCCTGCGCCGGCTCAACGATGAAATTTATCGCCATCACCCCGACGTCCAGACCTACGCCGAGGAATCGACCGCCTGGCCGATGGTGGCGCGGCCGACGTGGGTGGGGGGGCTTGGCTTCGGCCTCAAGTGGGACATGGGCTGGATGCACGACACGCTCCGTTACTTCTCCAAGGACCCGATCCACCGTAAGTATCAGCACAACGACCTGACGTTCCGGAGTCTCTACGCCTTTTCCGAGAACTTCATCCTGCCGCTCTCGCACGACGAGGTCGTGCACGGCAAGGGCTCGCTGCTTGGCAAAATGCCGGGCGACCCGTGGCAGAAGTTCGCCAACCTGCGTCTGCTGTTCGCCGCGATGTTCGCCCAGCCCGCCAAGAAGCTGCTCTTCATGGGCGGCGAATTCGGCCAATGGAGCGAGTGGAACCACGATGCGAGTCTGGATTGGGGGCTGCTGGAGTATGACAGTCACCGCCAATTGATGCATCTGGTCGGCGAGCTGAACGCGCTCTATCGCCGCGAGCCGGCCCTGCACCGGCTCGATTGCCACCCCGAGGGTTTCGAGTGGATCGATTGTCAAGACACCGAGGAGAGCACGCTGAGCATGATCCGCCACTCGGGCGGCGAGCGGCTCGAGACGATCATCGTCGTCTTCAACTTCACGCCGGTCCCGCGCACCGACTACCGCGTCGGCGTCCCGGCGGGCGGCTACTGGCGCGAGCTACTCAACACCGACGCCGAATCTTTCGGCGGCAGCGGTCACGGCAATTTCGGCGGCGTCCAAGCCGACCTCATCCCCTGGCACGGCCGCCCCGCCTCGCTCAACCTCACGCTGCCGCCGCTGGGGGCGTTGTTTTTTAAGCATGAAAACTGAGAAGTAGGATCGGTGTAGATGTCGAGATCGACTGAAGTCGGTCTCGTATCTGGACGTGATCAATCCACTGAACCATTGAATAAATGCCAGCGCCGGGCGGAGTTGGGCGCGTCGAGGAGCGCCGCTCCGTTGACGACGACCAGGTTTCCCACGTCGAGCGTTCCGGGCGCGAGGCCGTCGCCGGTCATTTCATTGACGATGATGTCGGTGCGTTGGTCGCCGTTGACGTCACCCGCGGCCAGGCTGTAGCTCAGCGTGTCGCCGGCGCCGTTCTCGGTGGTGCGGCCCTTGGCACCCAGGATGAAGGCGTAGCGGAATCCCTCCCATGTCGTCATGCCCTGGCGCGACGTGTCGATGTTGAGCGGCCATCCCCCTTGTTGGCCGTAGAAGACGACGACCGAACCCGCCGAGTCGCGGTCCAGGACGTCGTCGTGCGGATTGCCGAAGATGAGGTCGGCGATGCCGTCGCCGTCGAGGTCGCCGTCGGTGACCGTGTCACCTCCGATGGCCCCGTTGGTCGCCCCCAGGATGGTGGTGAAGCGCACCCCCGGGGGCGGGGTGTCGTCGATATTGAACTCGAGGCCGCGCAGGGTGGACGCGTCATAGAAGACGTAACCGATCCCCGACACGGGGCGGTCGCCCAGGGGGGAGCCGTCGCCGCTGAGGTCGCCCAAGAAGAGTTCGGGCCGGCCGTCGGCGTCGTAGTCGCTGCCGCCGAAAATCTCCTCGGCGAATTTCCGGTTGTCCTGCCCGCCGTCGATGGTCGTGAACGAGCCGGGACCGGAGAGGATATCGAAGGCGTAACCGTCCGGCCAGGGCGGAGGGGGAAAATTGTCGTCCCACGCGAGGAACAGGGTTCCCCTGGAGGACCCGCCCGTGGGTTGATAAGCGCCGACCGGGGCGCCTGGTGGTCGCAACGCCGCTCCGGAGCGATTGAGCGCCGCCCCCGTGAGGACCTCGCCGCGCCCGTTGCCGTCCAGGTCGGCGATGAAGCAGGTCGAGCCGACGTGATAGCCGCCGGAGCCCGGCGGGGGGCGGATGCGCGCGATGCGACCGGCCAGGGCCGTCGAGCCGAACTCGGCCAGGTCAATCTGTTGGGAAGCGGCCAGGTGGGGACCGCCCTCGATTACGTAGATCTCGCCCCGATTGGCCTCGTCGGGGGTGTCGGGGACTCCGAAAAGATCGGCCTGGTCGGCACCCACGACGATATCGGGGATCTCGTCGCCCGTCACGTCGCCGGTCCGCATCCAGATGCCGAGGCGGTCATATTGCTTGGCCCCGATGAACGTGATCCAGTCGATTTCGGGTCCCTCCTGAGTGGATGTGGTTGCGTCGTCCAGGTCTTTGAGATCGAGCGGGTTCAATTGGCTGGCCATCTCACGGAGTCCCGCCCCGCCGATCAGGATCGTCAACGCGCCCGCGCCGACGCGCCCCGCGGCCGTCGTGAAGTTTTGCCTGCCGATCAGCAAATCGCCCAGCCCATCGCCGGTCACGTCATCGATCCAGATTTCGTCACCGGCCATCTCGGTGATCCCCACGCCGAAGATCCTCAGGAAGCTTGGCTGCAAAATGGCGGTATCGTAAAACGGGCCGATCGTCCCGTCACCGAAGACGAGGTCGATCTCGCCGGCCTGGAGCCGGCCCAGCGGCGAGGCCAGGAAGTAGGCGACGGCGAAATCCTCGAATCCGTCCCCATCGCAATCGGCCCCGCCCGCCACCGGGACGCCGCGAAAGCCCATGCCCGTCGAACCGTAGACGCGCGTGATCGTCCCCTCACCCTCCTCGGCCGTGGCCAGGTCAAGGGTCACCGACTGGGCCGGCGCGGCGGCGGGGAAAAGGAGGCCTGTCAATAGGATCGGGACGAGGGACGGACAAAGCCGAATGACGGTTCGTACAGCTTTCAATGGAATCGTTTAATCCTTCCGGGTGTCGTTGCTTGGGGGACCGATGGCGCGAGACGGGTGGCCCTGGGCTGACTGCTTGAACCGGATGAATTGGTAACTTCAGGCTTCTGGAGCGGGATCATCCGGGGTCTTGTTGTTATGATATAACGTTCGGAGCGATGAGAAAACGAGAATCCTGGCTCGCATGAAGATAAAGGCCCGGACTCGGCGCCGTTGCGGCGGCCGGGTTGGCGCGGGTGTGATTCAGGAATGGGAGTACGGAAAATGGGCTAAGGACCGGAGAGGTCCTTCAGGATGTCTCGGACTTCCTGATTGTCGGGACTGATGCGCAGGACTTCGGAATAGTGCTTGACCGCGCCCTTTATGTCGCCTTGGCGGCGCAGCGTGCGTCCCAGCACGTAGTGGGCCTGAACGAAGTCGGGGTTGACCTTTACCACTTCCCTCAAGAGGTCGATCCTGGGCTTGTCCGCGAGGAATTCAGCGCGTTCATAATAGATGAGAGCCAAGTTGTAACGCGCGCCAGGGTGGTTCGGTTCCGTTCGCAGCACTTGCAGGTAGTGTCGCACGGCTCCGTCCTCATCGCCTTGCTGATGAAGCATCGCCCCCAGCGTATAATGCGCCTGGGCGTAATCGGGGTACACCTCCAGGGCCTGGCCGAGGAGCTGGCGCGTCGCTTGATCATCACCTGCTTCCGACGACCGCTTGGCTTGCTCCAGATAGACACTCGCCAAGCTCTTGAGGTTGCGTTTGCGGCCCGGATTCAGGTCGATGGCGTTGCGGTAATAACTCATGGCCCGTTCGCGGGTTTGTGGGTCGTCCGGGTGAGCATTGAGCAACACATTGCCCATCGTCAAGTGGGCGTCCTCGAAGTAAGGTCTTAACTCGATGGTGCGTTCGAGGTGCGAGACCGCCTCTTCGTACTTCCGCTGCTTAGCCAGCACGACGGCCAATCCGAAGTGGAACTCCCAATACAAGGGATGTTCATCCAACAGCATCCGCCATTGTGCTTCCGCTTTCTCGTGGTCTTTCAGGGCGCCTCCTTGGAAAAAGGCATATCGCAGGCGCACCGACCAGTGCGAATCATCCCTGGCCAGCGCCGCTTCAAACAGGGTCAACGCGTCGCGCGCGCCCTGATCGCGCGTGCTGGGCTCCAACTCCGTTCGCAACCGTTCAAGCTCCGCGACTTGCTCATCATGATTGGATTGGTTGTTAAAGGGTGGAGGGGCGATGATGCTCAGCGCATGATCCGCAATCACGAACTTGTCCCAGCCGGTGTAGGCAATCGACCGCGCGACCTCCTCCTCCGACAAAACGGGCCGCCCCGTTGCCCGCCGGCTCATCCAGTCCGGCGCGGCATGATGGACTTGCTCGATCAAAGATCGAGCGATGAGATAATTCGCCGAGAAAGTCGGATGCACGTGCTCGTAGAAAAACTCCTTGCCGGGTGTTGCGTGAGGGCTGCGCGCATCGAGGGCCGCGGCGGCGTCGGCAAGGTAGATCCCCTGCTCGGCGTTGCTCCCGGCCACGCGCCGGATGATTTCGTTGATGCGCGTGTCGGCGCGGAAACGCAGGGCATCGAGCTCGCGGGCCAGGACGTAGCGGTTCTTGGCCGCGTCGAATTCCTGAAGCGCCCACCGGCAGCGCCCCAGACGGAACTGGAGTTCAGCAAACGTGGCGTCGATCGCTTCGGCCTGGAGATAGGACTTAATGGCTTCTTCAAACCGGCCCTGTTTCTCCAGCTCCAGGCCATTGCTATAGAGATCCTCCCATTCGCGCCGCTGTTTATTCTTCAGCCCTGGTTGATGAAGCGAACTAAACGGGGCGCAGTCCCTCAGATTAACGCCCACCGTGCTGATGATGGTCTTCGCCCCGGACCGGCGGGCCACACGGCAGATGTTCGTCAGGTTCGCTTCGAAGTTTCGATAGACTCTCGCGAGCCGGGGGCTGGAAGCGCGCACCTGATGGTCCACGAACATTTGCATCCCGCGCCACCCACGTCGATCTTCCTCTTGGGGCGATTGGAGCCGATTGGCGAGGGCTCCCAGGAGTTGTCCCATGCGAAACCTGTTCAACGTGATTCCCATCCGAATGGAAAAGAGGCTCGATGTCTGAGGGGTGAAGACCGTCCCGGCGCCATGAGGGCCCACCACTTCGTTGTTGCCCATGTAGATGATGAACAGGTCGGGATCGAGGCGCGCGCAGTCGCGGGCGACAGGGAGCGCCACGTGGGAATTGCTCGCGGTGATCGCCACGTTCACCACTTCAAATTTCAGGCCCGGATACTGGTCGCGCAGCATCGTTTCGAGCAGACGCCCAATGTTGAAACTCGGCTCCGGGATGCCCATGGCGGCCGATCCCCCGACCACGAACACGCGAAACACCTCTGGCGGTTTCTCCGTGGTTAGGGCAAAGGGCCGACAATCCCTGGCCAGCCGCGGCCCGAAGAACTGGTCCGTAAAATACGGATTGCTCACGATCATCCGTTGGCCATTGATCCGGTGCGAGATCGCGAAGTCCATCGACCGACCGTAGCCGAACAGCCGCAAGCCCCCCTCGATCGCGAGCAGGAGCAGTGCCGGGAAGAGGAACACGCAGATGAGCCGAAACGACCACGCTTTCCATCGCCGTGGTTGCGTCGGCGCCCCATGAGGCGCGCGGAGATGTTTCTTATTTGGTCTCATCCCGTCATGGCCGATCCTGCCGGTGGAACACGGTGATCTTTTTGAGGCCGGCGATCAATCAATATCGCGAACCAACCTCGATTCGTGCCTCGTGAATTCACGTCTCATTAAAGCAACGGTTCACAACCGAGACGGGTGCGCTCACGGCGGTGTCCTTGGATTCCAAGGAAACTCCATGCTCTTTGTAGTATCCCCGCCAGATCAACCGAACTCCGTCTCGATGGACCTCTTCGGGGTTGCCAGGTCGGCGGGGGGCTGCGAAGATATTGTGGCGCGGAACCATGGAGAAGCAACCTAATCAACCCCCAGACGACTTGCTGGCTCGTGCCCGGCGCGTGATCGACATCGAAGCGGAGGCCGTCGCGGGTCTCAAATCGGTCCTGAACGCCGACTTTGAGCGGGCCGTGGGGCTGATGTTGGCCTGCGAGGGGCGGGTGATCACCACCGGGATGGGTAAGGCGGGCCACATCGCGCGCAAGGTCGCGGCAACGCTCGCCTCGACCGGGACGCCCTCCAACTTCATGCATCCGGCCGAGGCGGTCCACGGCGACCTGGGGATGCTCCGTCGCGAGGACCTTGTGCTGGCGTTCTCGTATCGCGGGCAGACCGTGGAGGTCCTGCGGCTTATCCCCTACATCCGGCACATCGGAGCACCGCTGATCGCCGTGACCTCCAATCCCGAATCCGAGCTGGCCGGCCAGGCCGAGGTGACGTTGCGAATCAACATCAACCACGAGGCGTGCCCGCTCAACCTGGCGCCCACGGCCAGCACCACGGCGATGGTCGCGCTCGGCGACACGCTGGCGCTGGTGCTGCTCGAGGCGCGTGGGTTCGAGCCCGATGACTACGCCATTCGGCATCCGCACGGCTCGCTGGGTCGGCGGCTGCTGACCAAGGTCAAGGACCTGATGCATAAGGGCGAGCAAAACGCCGTGGTGGGGCTGGAGACGCCGCTGATCGACACGTTTGGCGCGACGAACGAGGCGGGCCGGGATGGGGCCAGCGTCGTGGACGCCGACGGCAAGCTGGTCGGTTTCGTCAGCAGCGGCGACCTGAAACGCCACGTCAAGCAAGGCCGGCCCGACCTTCAAATCCCCACCCGTGAGGTCATGACGCGCAACCCCAAATTCACGCGACCCGACGAGATGGCCGTCAAAGCACTCGAGGCGCTGAGCGAGCACAAGATCATCGAGCTGCCCGTCGTCGACGAGGACCACCGTCCCGTGGGCGTAATCCATATCCATGATATCGCGCGGGCTGGGATAACGTGATTCTTCACCGGAAGAGGACGCAAGTTTTCGCGACTTGATGGCGAGCATAAGGAACGGGAGCTGAGTGCCGAGATTATTTCGGGGGCGATTCGGAAAAATGAGAGGTCGGCTGCTGCATGACTTACCGCGATCTCTCTTGCGCCCCCCGCATGGTCCGTTAACATAATCTTAATTGATTCGTGAACTAACCCCGGGCGCCATTGGGCGGAAAGGGCTCGCATTGTGAAGTTATACAGTCTGCTCAACGAGAACTTGGTCCTGATCGGCGAGCCGGTGGGGACGCTTGAGGATGGGATGCGGCGGTTGGTCGAGGTGTTTGGCGGGGCCTTGCCGAAGGAGCGGGTGGACCCTTTGCTCCGGGACCTGCTCAAGCGCGAAGAGGCTCATCCGACGGTCATCGACGACCACGTCTGCCTGCCCCACCTGCGGATGGAACAGCTCGATGTTTTCCTGCTGGGCCTGCTCGTGCCCGAACATCCGATTCCTCATATCGTCGACGACCACAAACCGATCTCGCTCATGTTCATGATCCTGGCCCCACAGGACAAGAACACGATGATGTTGCAGACGCTGGCGGCGGTCGCGCGGCTGCTCAAATCGCGCGAGACCAAGCAGGCGATGATGCGCGTGCGCTCGCCGCAGCGGCTGATCCGCCTGGTCGAGGAGAGCGGGATCGACGTCAAGAAGACGCTTGTGGCCTCCGATATCATGTCGCCGATCGAGCACAGCGTCCGCGGTGACACGGTCCTGGCTCTGGCCGTGGACGTGTTGGTGAGCGCCCCCGACGAAGGGGTGCCGGTGCTCAATGAACGCGACCGGCTGGTCGGCGAGCTGACCAGCTTTGAACTGCTTGGTTTGGGGATGCCGAACTACCTGGACCTGATCGTGAATCCGGCGATGCTCGACAACTTCGAGCCGTTCGAGAACTTCTTTCGTCACGAGAACACCATGACGGTGCGCGAAGTGTGCCGCCGCGACGTGATTACCGTCACTCCGACCGATCCGATTGTCCAGGTCGCCCACTTGATGATGACGCGCAAGAAGCGGCGGATATACGTCATCGAGGGCGATGAGCTGTTGGGGATCATCTATCGCAAGACGATCATTGAGCGTGTTTTGCATTTCTAGTCGTGTCATGATCGGGTCGGGTCCCCTTGGTGAACCAAGTGGACGTGGCCCATCCTCCGACTTGACCTTGCCGATCGCTTTGGGCATAATCCGGCTTTGGTCATCATCCGGGAAACGAAAGCAGTGTTAAAGGTGAGCGGTAAGGAAACTGACGTGAGGACAGCGACCGTTGTCGGAGCCTATCCTCCTTGGCTGCCGAAGCTGGATAACGACGGCTGGGCGTTGCGCAGCGAGAGCTGCCAGACGCCCAACTACGGAGTGCGACGGGTGGCGTTGGTGCGCGGGGAGGGGACGCGCGTGTGGGACGCTGACGGCAAGGAGTACCTGGATTTCCTGGCCGGGATCAGTGTTAACAACCTGGGTCACTGTCACCCGCGCATCACCGAGGTGATCCGGCGTCAGGCCTCGGCGCTGGTCCATTGCACGAACCTCTATACCATCCCGATGCAGATCGAGTTGGGCCGCCTGTTGCTCGATCACGGCTTCGCGGACCGGGTCTTTTTCGGCAATTCGGGGGCGGAGGCCAATGAAGCGGCGATCAAGATCGCCCGGCGCTGGAACCGAGAAAACCGGGGGCCGGACCGCCACGAGATCATCTGTTTCGAGGGCTCATTCCACGGCCGGACGATGGCCACGCTGACGGCGACGGGTCAGCCGAAGGTCAAGACGAACTTCGAGCCGCTGCTCGAGGGCTTCGTCCATGTTCCTTACAATGACCTGGAGGCCGCGCGGGCGAGCGTCGGCGAGCGGACGGGCGCGATCTTGGTCGAGCCGGTCCTGGGCGAAGGCGGCGTGCGGCCGGCCACGCGCGAGTTCCTGGCGGGCCTGCGCGAGCTGTGCGATGAGCGCGACCTGCTTCTCATCTTCGACGAGATCCAGTGCGGCCTGGGGCGGATCGGGCATCTGTTCGCGTATCAACATTACGGGGTGGAGCCCGACATCATGACGCTGGGCAAGAGCCTGGGCGGGGGACTGCCGATGGGGGCGATGCTGTGTCGCGAGCGGGTGGCCATGGCGTTCTCGCCGGGGTCCCACGGCTCGACGATGGGCGGCAATCCGCTGGCCTCGGCGGCGGGACACGCTTACGTGAGCGAATTGATCCAGGGCAACTGGCCGGCGCGCGCCCGCGAAACGGGCGAGTATCTCGTCGCGCGGTTCAAGGAAGCGGTTGGGACGTCAGCCAACATCAAGGAGATTCGCTGTGTCGGCCTGATGATAGGGATTGAGCTATACGCCCGCGCCCCGGAGGTGCTGGTGGCGTGCGAGGAGGCGGGGCTGCTGATCAACGTGACCGACGGCCAGACGCTACGCCTGCTTCCGCCACTGAACGTATCGCGCGAAGGCGTCGATCTCGCTGTTCAGATTCTCGGCGAAGCCATCCACGCCCACCCGGCCGAGGAGGCGACATGAGCCCGATCCACGAGCACAAACATGACCTGCGTGGTAGCGGTGATCTCTCAAACCTGGACGTAAAAGAGATCATTCGGCTGGCGATTGAACTCAAGCGCGAGCTGCGCGAGGGAAAGCCTCGTCCCTTGTTGGCGGGCAAGGCGTTGGCGATGGTTTTCGAGAAGCCCTCGCTACGCACGCGCTGCACGTTCGAGCTGGGCATGGTCCAGTTGGGGGGGCACGCGGTCAACCTTCAACAGCGCGACATCGGCGTGGGTCAGCGCGAGGGCGCGCGCGATATCGCCCGCAACCTGGAACGCTGGTTCGACCTGGTGATGGCGCGCACCTTCTCGCAGACGACGGTGGACGAGCTGGCCGAATTCTGTCGCGTTCCCGTCATCAACGCGTTGTCGGATTTCGAGCATCCCTGCCAGGCCTTGGCCGACTATCAGACCCTGACCGAAAAGGCCGGCGACCTGAAGGGCTTCCACCTGACCTACATGGGTGACGGGAACAATATCTGTCACTCGCTGATGCTGATCGGCGCAAAATTGGGCCTGCACGTGACCGTCAGTTCGCCGGAGGGTTATGAGCCGGACGCATCGGTCGCCGAGACCGCCCGCGCCGAAGCCCGCGACAACGGCGGCTCCTATACGTTGGAGCGTGATCCCAGGGCGGCCGTTCAAGACGCGCAAGCGATCTACACCGACGTGTGGGCGAGCATGGGTCAGGAGGACGAAGCCGACAAGCGCATGGAGATATTCCGGCCCTATCAGGTCAACGCCGAACTGATCACCGGGGCTCCGGGCGGCGTGCTGATCATGCACGACCTTCCGGCCCATCGCGGCGAGGAGATCACCGACGAGGTGATCGATTGTCCCAACGCCATCGTGTTCGACCAGGCCGAGAACCGGCTTCACGCCCAGAAGGCCATCATGGTGTTCCTGCACCGCGCCTGCCGCTGATCACGGGCCGATCAGGAGGCTGGGGGCTTTGGTGGCTTATAAATCTCGGACAGGTAAACGTCGAAGAGCGGTTCGTATTTCGCGCGGATGGGAGGGGTTGCTGACCAATTCGTCCAACCCGTGTATAGCCGGGGGGTGAAATCGATGGTGCGCAGCACCCTGATCGACTCATCGACCAGGCCGCTATCGAAGAAGTGAAAAACACAGGCCGACTTCAGACAATTTCGAACCGTGCCTTGAAGGGGCGGCAAGATAGTCCGCCAAACCTCGAGGATCTTTTCCCGCGGCCAGTCATGGTAATCGAGCGCATCGAACGAGACGTCTTCGGGCCGTAGCGGCGCGTTGATCAGGAAGCTGACGGTGCCCCCCGTCTGGATCATGTGGCGCAATGTCAGCTTGTCTCCGAGATTGTGGATGGCCAGCGGCAATTCATAGGAGAGGGAGTGCTGATAGTCCTGAAGCACAAGCAGCGTGCATCCCGGGATAAACGCCGGGGCGAAGGTGGCCAGCGAACTGCTAATCACTTGCGTTGTCTTTGGACCGTCGAAGAACAGGATTTCCACGGGCCGGTCGGCCGGCCATTCCAATTTGAGAAAAGATGCCCTCCTGGACTCGATCCAATCACGCAGGGGCTTGGTGTAGCGCAGGAAGTGGGGGTGAAAATCATCGGAGTGCCGCAGATTGAGGCCTGATTTGCGATTATCAGTCTCCCCGCCCCAGCGGTAGGCGTCGCGTGAAATGACCTTGCGGTCGAAGCCCGCGTCTCGCAGTCCCGCCGCCAGGACCGAGGTGCTGCGGCCCAGCCAGGAACCCAATTCGACGACCTCGCCGGCACCCATGTAGCCCTGCATCATCAGCCAGTAAAGGTAGTGGGCCTCGCCCGTCGATATCTGCGCGGGTATGTCGGGCAAATCCTCGGTCATCTTATGGAACCTGAAACTCGAGTAGAGTACCTCTTCGCGCGTCGCCAATCGGGCGTGCTGGTCCGCGGTGAACTCCACGGCAAGGGACGGTTGATCCATCTCTCTGGTTTCCTTCCTGGGTTATCCTATCCCAATTCCATCACGCCCGCGGCGGGATTCTTGCGCCCGACGCCCTGCTAAACCCGCCGTGCAACCAAGGGTCATTCGGAAGCATCGTGAATTCCATGATCGGAAGCAAGGATTTCGAGTGTCGATTCGGCATCAGCAATCCGTGGAGCATCATTTCATGCGTGTTTGGCTAGAATCCCGGCTGAACGAGGGTTTTTTCTGTACGGACGAGGTATATACAGGAAACGGGACGATCTGATCAAGCGAATTCTTCGTTCGGTTCCCGTTTCTCGAGCGTCGAAGTCGACGACACGATGACTCACAAGACTCCGGTCAACCGCCCCATTCGGACGGGAAGATTCAGCCATCGCTGAGACCGCGGGGAGGCGTTCCAAGTCCGAGTGTTCGGCATCCCCAGTACCGTCTGTTGTTTTCGGTTCCTTAGACGAAGATGAATTACCACATCATCGGGTTAAACGGAAGCGGCAGACTCACGGTCGCGTTGATGGTTATGGCGCTCTGCCAGCTTCAGGCGCAAGACACTCGCGCCATTGAGCAAGGGGCCTCCCGCCAAAGTTCCAACACGCTCAACCTGGAGCCGCGGCAAGTCGAAACGATGGCCTTGAACGAGCTGATCGGCCTTGACGACGCGATTGAACTGAACCATCCGAACCATAGCGCCAGATTCAGCGCCGGCGGGATGCAATTTACGCCGTGCCATGGCCCCCAGTGGCAATGGACATTGACACGGGTTGCGACCACTGCAGGCCCCGTCACCGGAGTCGTGACGGGAGAGATAACCCCTCGCGAGACCGCGAACAGGACCATTGATTATCCACGCGGCGGAATTATCGAGCGTTACGTCCCCAAGGCGAACACCGTCGAACAGCAATTCGTCATCCCCGAGTCGCTCGGACTCGCGGCGGACCTTGTCATTGCGGGGGAAGTCTCCTGCGCGGGCGAATTCAGCGCCACGCGCCAGGGATGGACGTGGCGGGATGCGTAAGGAGAGGTGGCGCTGGGCGACGTCACCGTCTACGACGCCCAGGGCCGCACGCTGGAGGCGCGCATGGAGGTCGCCGCCGCCCGGACGCGCATCATCGTGAGCGCCGCCGATCTGATGGCCGCCGATTATCCCGTCACGATCGACCCGGAAGTCGGAAGCAACGATTTTCGCATCAGCGACATGGGCGGCGACGGGAATGCCTCGTATGACGCCCACAAGCCCAGCGTCGCCTATAACAGCACGGACAACGAGTACCTCGTGGTTTGGTGGGCAGACGACCACGCCGGGTCGCTGGCCGACGGGGAGTTCGAAATCTATGGTCAACTGATCGACGGGGCGACGGGGGCGGAGATCGGAGCGGACATCCGCATCAGTGACATGAGCGACGACGGGAATCCCACGTATGACGCCTACGACTCGGACGTGGCCTGGAACGCGACCGACAACGTATTCCTCGTGGTTTGGCGAGCAGACGACAATACGGGATCATTGATCGATGGAAAATTCGAGATTTATGGTCAGCGGATCAGCGTCGCCGGGGCCGAGATCGGAGGAGACCTACGTCTGAGCGATATGGGAGCGGCGGACGGAAGCGTCAGTTTTGAGGCCGAAGACCCCAGCGTTTCGTACAATGCCACCGATAACGTCTACCTGGTGGTTTGGCATGGCGACGACGACACGGCCCCCCAGGTCGATAATGAAACGGAGGTCTTCTTCCAGGTGGTCGCAGGCGCGACGGGAGCGGAGGTCGGTCCCGACGAACGGATCAGCGATATGGGGACCGATGGGGATGTCGCGTCGTCAGTGTTCTACCCCGACGCGGCCTGGAACAGCACGGATAATGAGTTCCTGGTGGTCTGGAGCGGCGACGAGGACGTCGCGCCGCTTGTTAACGGGGAGAACGAGATTTTCGGTCAACGACTCGATGGAGCCGCCGTCCCCATCAATGTGAGCGGCTACCTGGTGGACTAGGCAGGGCAACGGTCGTAAAGCAGGGCTCAGGTCCTTCGTCATCTTCATCTTCGCAGACGTAATTGTCGCGGTCTCCATAGTCCATGAAGTATAAGCCCGTATAGATTTTGACTGGGGCATCGCTGTAAATAAAAGGCTAAGTCCCATTGGTGGTATGGGCCCTCAGATTCCTGCCCCGTCACCGCCCGATGGGTCGCCGGGGTATCGAACGTCGGCCCCGGCTTCCGATTGCCCGTGGCGGCCCTCTATGGCGATCCTTGGCCAACTTCGCGCCATAAAGAAACCCCGGCCAGGGTCAGCCCCGATCCGAGGAGGACGTGGACGGAACCAGACCCAGCAGATTCATCTCCGACGGGGCAATCCCGACCGAAACGCCCTCTAAAAAACGACAACTTGCGGCACTAACACTGCATTCGACAAAATAGAGTCGTTGATTTTATTGGACTTACAAGCCCAATACGACTGACCGGCCGTCGTCCCGTTCTGCCCCGCGGATTTGATCGGCGTCGAGCTCGCCGCAAAAGCACCGAGGGCGATTAGGCAGCATATTAGGCGAGAATTAAGCATAAAGCGGGTCTCTCTTTAAAGTCGGGATGATTCCTTCCTCGGAGGACCCAATCAAGGGTTTTTGTCCCGTCCATGAAGGACCATGGGAGGTCTCCTGGGTCTTCCGGTGGTGGGCGGCGCGGTTAAATGAGCGGCGGGACCGGCGGGCGAGGGCCTTGCCAGGGGGGCTTGCCTCGTCCCACCCGCAACTGGACGATGACCTCCGCAATTCCTAACTTGCCGAACCGCGGGGGGAAACGCACGATTCTGCTTGATTCTCCGGATCTTTAATCTCATCATGGGTGTCGGTTGATCTAAAGAACTCACAGTTTTCATGGTTTTTATGACCCATGAGATCAGAATGGTCAGGCAATGAAGCCACCCAAACATATCGTCCTGCCGCCCCTCCCGTCAGGCATCCCGATAGGCGCAGTCCTGGCCGGAGTGATTGCCGTGGTGCTGGTCGCCGCCGTCATCAGTAGCGTTTTCACGGTTAAGACCGAGGACGTGGGTTTGGTGCTGCGGTTCGGAAAGTACAGCTCGACTGCGGAGCCCGGGTTGCATTTCAAGTGGCCTTTCGGCATAGATCAGGTCGTCGACGTGCCCATCCGGCGCCAGCTCAAGCAGGAATTCGGGTTCCGGACGCAACAGGCCAGCATCAGGACCCAATACGATGCGCGGGAGCTGCCCGACGAATCGCTGATGGTGACCGGCGACCGCAACGCGGCGGTTGTTGAATGGATCGTCCAATACCGCATCGAGAACCCGACCGACTTCATGTTCGAGGTCCGGAGTCCGCAAGAGTCGCTGCGCGACGCCACAGAATCGGTCATGCGCGCCGTGGTGGGCGACCGCACCGTGGACGAGGTGCTGACGTTCGGTCGCCAGGAGATCGAGGCCAATTCGCAGGTCAAACTTCAGGAACTCGTCGACAAATACAAGATGGGCATTAACATCGAGCAGCTTGTGCTTCAGGACGTGAATCCCCCCGAGCCGGTCCGGGCCTCCTTCAACGAAGTGAACGAGGCCCAACAGGAGCGCGAGAAGATGATCAACGACGCCCAGAAGGATTACAACACCGTCGTCCCTCGCGCGAGAGGTGAGGCCGACCAGCGCATCAGCGAAGCCGAAGGCTACGCCACCCAACGGGTCAATGAGGCCGAGGGAGACGCGGGGCGCTTTAGTGCCGTGCTGGCGGAATATATAAAGGCCCCCGAAGTCACCAAGCGTCGCATCTATCTGGAGACGCTCGCCGAGATCATTCCCAGGCTGGGGAACAAGTACATTCTTGACGCAGACGCCCAACAAATCCTACCGCTGCTTCAACTCGATTCGAAAGGCAAGGGCAATCCATGAGGATCTCTCTCAGCGCCATCGGGATCGCGGTCGTCGTCTTTGTCGGCTTGATCGTCGTATTCGCCGCGGCCTATACCGTCAGCGAGATCGAACAGGTCATCATCACCCAATTCGGCCGGCCCGTGGGCGACTCAATCACCGATCCCGGTCTCAAGTTCAAGCTTCCGATGGTCCAGAGGGTGAACCGGATCGAGAAGCGGGTGCTGGAATGGGACGGCGATCCCACCCAGAGCCCGACCAGGGACAAAGTCTATATCCAGGTTGATACGTTCGCCCGCTGGCGCATCTTCGATCCGCGCCTCTACTTTGAACGCCTGCGCGACGAACGCAGTGCCCAGTCCCGGCTCGACGATATCCTGGACGGGCGCACGCGCAACGCCGTCGCCAATCATGACCTGATCGAGTTGATCCGCAGCACGAAAGGTCGCGTCCCCGTCCACGACGAGTCCCTGGCCGATATTTCGCCGAGCACGCTCCAGTGGAGTTCGATTCAGGTCGGTCGCTCCAAAATCGAGGAGATCATTTTCGAGAATTCGGTGGAGCAGCTTCGCACGTTCGGCATCGAGCTGCTCGACATCCGAATCAAGCGGGTCAACTATAACGAGGACGTGCGCGAGAAAATCTACGACCGCATGAAAAGCGAGCGCCAGCAAATCGCCGAGCGGTTTCGCTCGGAGGGGGCCGGCGAGGCGGCCCGCATCCTCGGCAACAAGGAACGCGACCTCAAGAAGATAGAATCGGAAGCCTATAAGACGATTCAAGGGATCAAGGGTGACGCCGACGCCAAGGCGACGACGATTTATGCCGCAGCCTATAACCAGAGCCCGCAGGCCCCCAAGTTCTATGAATTTATCAAGACGATGGAAACTTACAAGGAGACGATCGGCAGCGACACGACGTTGATTCTGTCGACCGATTCTGATTATTTCGGATATCTAAAGAGCATCGATCCGTCAGGGACTCCTGCCCCGTCGCCCAACCTTTTCGCGCCGGGGCCGAGTCCGCAACAGCCCGCGGCCCCCACCGGAATGCCGGAGTGACGAAGAGGCATCGGATCCAAAACGGCGTCGTCCGTCAACCGAGTTCCAAGCGCTTCTCACCACAAACGATCCATGAGCGTTCAGGCCGCGATCCGGTTACCCATCCGATAAACTCACCTTTGCGCCCCGACATAGGGTCTGATCCTCACTGATCCGCCTTGACATGTGGCACGTCGATGGGTTTAAACTGGGTTCGGAGAACGTTGCTGGGGAGTGGTGTAGCTGGCAACACGTCTGGTTCTGGCCCAGAAGATCGTGGGTTCGAGTCCTACCTCCCCAGCCACCCCACCCATCGGCCGATCCCCGAGGCCACTGCGTGGCGCCATCGTCTAGCGGTTTAGGACGCCGGCCTCTCACGCCGGAAACAGGGGTTCGATTCCCCTTGGCGCTACCATTGATTTCATTAGACTTACACCGCTTTCTCAACGGCTCGCCCAGATTTGTTCCCCATAGATGTTCCCCATAGCTCGTCCTGGTTTTCTGCCATTTCACTTACGTATGGAGCGATATCGATCACAATGGCCGGCGGGGTTGGGTGACAGTACCTATCGGTCGTGCTGATCTGCGAGTGGCCCAGCAACTGCTTCACGATGAACGGATTACTGCCAACGGACTGGGCCATCATGGTCCCGAATGTGTGCCGGAACGAATGCGCCGTCAGCTTTCTGCCCAACGGATCGTGTCCCTCGCCAAAATTGAATCCGTGCGAAAGATACTTCAAGTCCTCGGGATTCATCCCGATTCACTTGGCTTTCATCACGAGGTGAATGGTGGGTTCACCCTTTGATTACGATTCAACCTGGTTATTGGCATTGCCTTGGAGAGAACAGACGAGTTTCTGCTCATTCCGATCTCAATCGGTCTGAAAAGGCTCGGTAGGAGTCAGGCTGCTTCCCGCCATTCATACCGGTGATGCTGGCCACCGACTCGAGGCAGCGAGACAACGTTGGCTTTTGCCGATGGCTTGCATTGGATCGAGCGGCGGGATGGTGTATCCTTGTGTAAGCTGTAATGGCAGCGGTCTTCATGGTAATAGGCCAAATAGTCCCTGAGCAATCGTCGCAGTTGTTGCTCACCGAGCACAATCACATGGTCCAATGACTCTCTTCGGCAGCTTCCGATCCATCGTTCCGCGACACCGTTCTGCCATGGAC
>CAUZJO010000083.1:0-20898 GCA_963580245.1 Candidatus Sumerlaeia bacterium
GGTGATCCATGGGGGTGAATGTTTAAATTTCCGGCCGTGAGAACTCAAAAGAGTTTCTTCGGCCAGAATCCATGGTCAAATCCCTTGCCTTTGGCCAGGCACGGTGGGCTGATCCACTCAAAGATTTGGAGGATCGAACGGTTTGGTTAGCAAAATGGGAAATGTCGGGTACAAAAGCTACGCGATCAGTTGCCACCGGACCCCGACATTCTTGCAATTCTATATCTGCTCGAGGATATTCTTTGATGCGAATCGATGCCGCTTATGATCACTGGGCCTTTTGTAAATACTCCGACGGGCTGCTAGTTTTGGCCGCGACTGAGTCTAGCTAAATTCCGTCGTGATGAGAGTAAGGAAAATCATGGTCCGACGACCTCATGCCGCGTCAAATCCTTGAGGAAATCAACTATCTTTTCAACCCTGCGCGCCGAACTCAGTTCCTGTGCGGTCTGGAAGCCTGACCGGCGCAGTCGGTCGGCCAAGTGGGTGTCATCCAAGACACGCCCGATGGCCTCGGCCAATGATTTGTGGTCGGCAGGCGAGGCCAGGAGCCCGTTATCACCGTCGCGTAGGATCGCCTCGACCGCCGGCAGGCGCGTGGAGACGACCGGCGTGCCCGAGGCCATATATTCCAGTATCTTGAGCGGGCAAGTATAGAGCCGCCACTCATTGGAGCCTCGCCCCGAGATTGGATGGACGCCCACGCGCGCCCGTCGCATCATCTGTTGGACGTGTTTCTGCGCCACCCAGGTATGGAAGACAACCCGGTCGGCCACGCCTAGCGCCAAGGCTAGGGACCGAAACGGCGCCAGGTTTTCTTCGGTTGGTCCCCCGACGATGTTCAATATTCGCCCGGGCAATAGCGTCATGGCCTGGATGATCATGTCGGTTCCCTTCTCCACGGCCGTCTTGCCGACATAAAGGATATCGATGTTTCGTGATTCATTGCTGTATGAAGGGAGCTTTTGAGGGACGTTGGGAGCGCCGTTGGGCATCAGCAACGTGGTGGCTTCTGGAACAAGTCGTTTAACCCGCTGCTCCATGGCCGGGGTCGTGCAGATTACGGCATCGAGATATTGGTAGAGATTGCGCTCATAACGCACATCAAGTCGAATGCCCGCCCGATACCAGTGTAGGCACGCCGGCGTCAGCCTCCAGTCTAGGTTTCTTTTTCGAATGGACCAGACCGAATAAGGGCAGTGGTTCTCCATCACAACGCGATAGCCGAGTCGGTGGGCCAACGGCAATATCAATGATCCGATACGAGGTTGGCGAAAATAAAGAATTTGGTGTCCCCGACGTCGATAACGCTTGAGCAAAGAGGCGAGGTATGCCTCCCGATTGTAGGCACTTCTATCTATTCTAACGAATCTCAGGCGGGATTTCAGACTATGATAATCCGCGATGCCGGCGTCATGCATGATGTTCTTGAAACGAGATGACTGCACCGGCGCGACCACGGTGATTGGGTGGCCCTGGCGGGCGAATTCGCAGATGGTATGGATACTCTGCGTGACGCGCCCCCACATCCCATCCAAATCCGATCTGAACAGGTAAAGGATCTTTCCCAATTCCTCCGAACGCTCGGGTGAGTTGCTTGTTTCCTCGGAGCGAAGCGGTGGGGCGCTCGATGGGTCCCGCCACCGCCACTTCCGAACAAGGATCGATCGGTAAAGCTCCTCTACATCCTTTTGCGTTTGCGACCAGCGAAAACGCTCGGCCAGTTTGCGTCCGGCGCAACTCAATCGTTCGGCCAGGGCGTCGTCGGAGAGCAGAGTCCCCACCGACCGCGCCAGTTCATGGAAGTTATTCACCGGTGTCAGCAGCCCCTCGCACTGATGCGTGACCAGGTCACGAACAGCCTCGATATCAGTAGCCACCATCGGCGTCCCCGAGTTCATGTATTCGAGCAACGTCGTGGGGTATCCTTCACAACGGGAACAAAACACGCCCACGTCCATTTGGCGCAACAAGCGATCGATGTCGGGCCGGTTGCCGAGGATCTCGAAGTGCTCATCCAGGTCAAGGCGATGGACCAGCGCCTCCAACTCCTGCCGATACGCGCTCCCCACATCCGCTTCACCGATCAGCCAGAACCTGGTGTTGGGATGCTGCTTCAGAATCTCAGTTGCGGCAAGGATGAAGTCCTCCCAACACTTATCTTCGATCAGGCGTCCGGCACCGCCCACGACACGCCAACCCTCGGGGACGACCGGTTGGGACAGGTCACCGCTGGAAGACAGGCCTTTGATCCGGGTAACGACGTTGACGCCGCTGGGAATGATATCGATCCGCCTTGGCGCAATGTGCAGCCACTGACTGACGCTACGCGCCACGGTCTGGGAAACAGCGATGATCCGGTCGGCCTTCGCCGCGGCGAGCCGTTCCATACGCAGCCACGCCGGCGACAGGCTGTCCCAATAGTTGTCCCCGTAATCGGAATGATAGTGGACGACGATGCAAGGGACGCGCGCCATTTTGCCGGCCAGCACAATGGGGAGAACAAGATGGGGATGATGAACGTGCAAGACGCTGATTTTTATCCGCACCAGAGTATTTCGCATCTTAAAGATGAAACACATCATTTTGAACAGACGAGGAGGCAGCAATCTCTGGCTCATGGACCAACAGCGGATCCCATGTCCCTCAAGGGCGAAGCCCCAAAAGTCGCGGCGTCGAACACAGAGGACGCTGGCGTCAAACCGATCCCAATCCAGATCGATCAAGGACTCGAGAAGCCCACGCTGAATGCCTCCGACCTGCATCGAGGTCAAGACGTGCAGCACCTGCATTCGCTTGTCGTATTCAAATTGTTTGACGATCATGTCGCGGGCCAATCTAGTGCATCGGACATAACACGCGGGCGTTGGACAGAAATGGCCTCTTCGGGCGGACTATCCAGAAGATACCTTGGCACTGACACAAGCGTGCGTAAAGCCCTCCAGCCGCGTGGAGCAAGGCATGGGTCCCCTCCTCGGCGATCCGTCCGTCATCGAGAACAAGAATTCCATCAGCCATCATTACGGTCGACAAACGGCGGGCAACTCGAATAATGCGATACTTATGAACGAGAATGCGAGGGAGTAAGCGTTTGAGAAGATTCATATCATGCTGTATTTGTGTGAGTTATTTTCAACATTGAAAGCAGAGTTCATATAATACTGGAAATCTTCGAGAAGAAATACCCTTTGTAGCCAGGGTGTGATAAACGCAGCTCGATAAAGTTACCGATGAATAATTCGACGTGTGGAAGAACATGCGCACACTTCAACCTTGACTTTTTCCGGTGACGGATTCCGGTGAGATCCGAAATAGGTAGACCCGATAATCCTTTCTCTTCTTGGGGATAATTCATGACTCATATATGATATTGAGTCCCGATTGATCTTCAATCTTTTTCCAATTTTACGATAGACGATTCCCAGGGCGTTGGGGTGGTTTTCGAGATACTCCTTCAGTTCCTCTGAATCACTAATGTAAGGCAGGTCGGGACGACCGAGGTAAAAACAGAGGGCGTGAGTCGCTCGAAATGTAAAGAGTTCCGCTCCTTCGGCGGGCAAGGATTCCATTAATTCATTGGCCGCTTTCTTTAGCGAATAACTTTCGTTCATTCTCGGTGATAGTAGGACATTGTAGATGGTGACCAGCCCCATCATGCACGTGAGCAACCACCACATGCTATTTCGGAATACTTTTTCCCCGTGTTGGTCGTCACTCTTTAACCAAAGGATGCCAATGATGCCCAACGTCCAAACACCACCAAACAGAAACAACGTTTTATCGTCCAGGGTGCTTCTTCCGTCATATTCTTCGATCTCGGGTGGAATCGTCGTGAGGAATCCTATCAGGAGCAGAATCAACGATACAAGCGCAAGGGCGCCCATCAGGACCCGGCGATACCTGGAAAGAAACGCCCAGAGGCGGGGTAGGCCCGATGCCAGCCAATCGTTGAACAACATCGCCGCCAACGCGATCACGGGCGGCGCCAGAATGAGACCGTAATAATAACGCTTGGATGGAATCACGGACAACGTCAAGATCGAAACCAAGAACCATAAGACGAGCAGGAGGCGTTCGCCGCGCCCTTGCAGGCAATATTGGCGCAAGCGGCGAAAGAGCTGCGTGAATACCCCTTCCCCCCCTTTCCATTCCGAACAGAGCGAGAAAAACGGCGCGAAGTATAGCCAAAAAGCCCAGGGAAAGGTCAGCTTGTTCAGTGTGTCGAAATAGTAAGTGAATTCCTTGGAGTGAGGCGCGTCGCCTTCCAAGTGCACGCCGAGCTCTTGCGTGATTTTTGAGATAGCGTTCATGCGCACTTCTAGACACAGAAGCCAGATGATGAGCGGCACGAACAGGACCGTCAGTCCCAACCACGAGCCCATCGGTTTGAGCAGGGGCGTGTTTTTCGTCAGCAAACAGAATAGAACCACCGTTAAGATGATAATCAGTGGCATGACCGGGCCTTTGGACATGAACGAAAGAAGGATGAATAAGTAAAACGGCAACACCCAGCGTCGCACCGGCCCATCGCCCACCAGTCCCTTCACGAAACACATGAGCGCGAGTGTGCCGCTGGCGACCAAAACAATTTCGGGCTCGCACGATTGGGCTATGCCGTGAAAGACGAGCGCCACGGCCAGCATCAGACCGGCCAGGACGGCCGCTCGACGACCCAATAGGCGGTCGATCATGACGGCCAGTGACAACGCGCAGGCGATGGCAGCAAGCAAGGAAGGTAAGCGCGCCGCCCAGTCCGAGGGGCCGCCGGTCATTTTTAGACTGAGGGCCTCCAACCAATAGAACAGAGGTGGTTTGGTAAGGATCGGCTCGCCCATGAGGTCGGGAACGAGCCAATCACCGCCTTGAACCATCTCCAGGGCGATGAGCACGCGCCTTCCCTCACCGCGAACCCAAAAATCCCTCAGGAAGAGGCCGGGAAGAAGGAGGAAGCACAGGACTAAAGCTAATATCAAATAAGCAGACTTGGTCTGTTTGAGATTCTGTCGCGGATCGAATAATCTCATCTGATTGCGTGAAAATCGTCCATGGACCTAAACTAAAATCATAATCCAGTCCTCGCCCCTGAAGGATTTTAAAGTCACCAGTCAGAAGTCATCCTCCACCAAGAACCATTATCACGTATTTACCCCATTTCCGCCCTTTAGGATAGTGAAATAATCCTTTCGCTCCCCGTCGTCATCATTAAACGCACCGTCGAGTCTATTTCCCTCAATGTCGATGACGAATGATCCCAACGACTCCTTCAAGACAACCATCGTCCGATGATCAAGGTCGGCCCCGTCTATCTGACCGGAGCGGTCCACAACGACGTAGATGGCGCTCTCAAGTCAAGCAGTATGCTCCCGATGAGCCGGCGGCTGTTGGAACGACTCAAAACGTTGACGGTGACAATGCGACTCTCCGCTAAGGTCCCTCCAATCCGTTCGGGCCTTTATCTTGACCGTACCACAGATCGAATTGCGGCGAACCGGTCAGCCACCACAGAAAACGAAATGGTGCAACAGATCGGATACGAGCAAGGTCCAACCGACGATCCAGACCAGGCTGCGCCAAGACGAGTCGTGATTGAAGAAGGCGAGAATCAACAACAACGCTCCGATGTAACCGTGATGGATACGCAGGCCGAAGGTCAGGTGCGATAAAAACCGTGCCTTCCGCGCCGCTTCCCATCCCAGCCCAAACCGGCAGACCAATGTGACGGCTTCGTACACGATGGCCAGCAGCACGCCGACCCAGAAAGCCCGCCAGCCCGATAACTCACCCAGCCATTGCCAACACGCCGAGAACCACACGCCCATGTCATTCTCCTTCACCGCTGATCCGAAGCGCGCGCCGATTCACGGGCCGCCTCGGCACGCGCCCGCCATGCAAACCGTTTCGAGTATCGATTAGGTTTTTCTTCGAGCCGGTCCGCAATCAATTCGCCGAGCACCGGCGCGAACTTGAACCCGTGTCCGCTCCCCCCGGCGGCCACGAACAGGCCTGGGCGATCAGGGTCATGGTCGATATAGAAGGCGCCGTCCCAACTGTCGCAATAAAGACACAATCGCGAACCGGCGACGGGCACCGCGGCAAGACCCGGAAAAGTCTCGGCCAGGAACGCGCGGCAACGCGGTTCGTGATCCGCCGGGATTTCTAATGAGCTCCCTTCTCGCAGTTTTTCAGACGTTATCTGAACACCGGGCCCGTGATGACCAATCTTTAACACACCGTCATCCATCGCCGGGAATCCATACCAACCGGTCCGCGCGATATCGGCCGCCCAACAACTGAAATGGGGCGGCTGCCAGGTCGCGGGATCCTCGACACGTAGATAAAGGACCGGCTGACCCGTGATCGACAGCCGATCGTCGAGGCCCGGCAATAATAGCGGCGTCCAAGCCCCCGCCGACACGATGACGAAATCCGCCGTCAATCGTTCTCCACGACCGATCTCGACGCCGCACACTCGTGAATCTTGAACCACGAGCCGGTCGGTCCAGACGCCTTCACGCACGTCAACACCCAGCGCGCGCGCTTCGCCCGCCACCCGGCCAACGACCCGGCCGCTTGCGGCCCAACCGGCCCGCGGATTGAAATAACCGTCGACGTACCGCTCGTTGTTCCAGGTCGGGAAGCGGCAGCCCAGAGTCGCGCCATCGAGCCGTTCGAGTGGATGACCGCGCGCGGTCAAGAGTTGGTGGCTCTCATATTCAAAACCGCCCGGCTCCATCGCCGCGCTGGTCATGACGACGAACCCAGCCGCGTGATAAAGCGGTTCATCCCAACGCCGGTTCCACTCCTCCCAGCGATCCAGCGCAAGCTCCATCAGCTCGGTGTAAACCGCGTCGGACCCATAATCCATGCGGATGACTTTGCTGATATCGGTCGAACTGGCCCGCGGATGTGGGACGGGACCGGGATCAAGCAGCGTCACGCGCCACCCCCGCCGCCGCAGTTCCAGCGCCGCCGTCACGCCGAAGATGCCGGCGCCGATGATGATGACGGACCTGTTCAGGGGAGACGAAGGCATTCTGTTTGCCCGCTCATCGCGAGAATTGATTCGACTCTATTCGCGCCAATTGGCGTCATGCGCGATCACAACGAACGACATCGACGCGCTCGGCTACAGTCGATTCATATAAACGAGCTGCATCGGCTCCCGGTAATCAACGATCAGGTTTCCCATCAGCCGCATGGGCCAATCCAGCCCGTAATGGACCGCGAACGGGACAATTGGATTAAGTCGGCGTTCTTGAGGCTGTGCCGTGGGGCACAGGCTCTCGGCCACCAGCGTTATCGCCCGCTTCAAATGTTCGTCGTCGAGCTGACGCTGATAGAGAAACCGTTCAGTGATGGTGGCATACCCCTTATCCATCGCGTGGACCAGTTTGTTGAAAGCCCCTTCGATCGACGGGTCGGCCCCGGCCAGCTTTTCTTTAAGCACCCGGAGTTCCTCGACCTGACGTCCGCGCAGGCGTTCAATCTCCTGGGTTTCACCTTCCCGTGGACCGCGTCGTTGCGCCAAGCCAATCAAGTCGACGGCGTCGACTGACAGGGCTTCCTCGATCGCGATTCGATACTTGCGCAAATTCCGGTCCACGCGTGGTTCGATCAGCGTGACCTGGGGACGTGGATAGCGAACCGGCGCGAACACGTCAAATGAATCATAGACGGCCTCCACCTGCGCCAGATAATCGCTCTCGCCCGGCCCGATCACCTGCGCGACGGTCGGCAGGATGGCGTCCTGAACCAGCGGGCGAGTCACGACGTTCAAGCTGAAGGCACCGGGCCTTTCATCCAAGTTTTTTCGCGGATCGTCCGCGTCTAGCAGCCGCCGCGTTCCCGAAATCTCGGCGGTTCCGCCGATCGGCCGGACCTCTACCTTGCCTTCCACCAATCGCAGACTAAACCGACGCCCGTCAGGGTCGACCCAAAAGGAGTTGATCGTCCCCGGCGGACGATGCAGCGTCGGCTCGACACCTCCGGAGCGCATCTCCGCGCCCCGCTCGATGATCCGCTCCGTACTCCGACCCAGATCGCTGAATTCCCGTTCGAGAATTGCAGCCGCCCGCCGCCGCACCCAATCCATCAGCGGCGAGATGATGACCAGTCCCGTGTCACGCACCAGACGCAGCAGAATCCGACAGAAGCCGTCCTCTAAACCGGCATCTGCGCTATACGCGGCGCGTACCAACTTCAGGACATCTTCCAGAAACTCCGTTTTGAACGAGGTTTCTTCGATCCGCTCAATGAGGCCATCCACGCGTGGCCCCATCGGGTAGGGTCCCACCATCTGGCCAGGTTGGTCGTTTAGATGAAGCAGGTATTGCTCCAGGCCGCCGGAGGGCGCCGTCCAGTAGGCTCGCCGCACTTCATCGAAATCGTGGTCCTCGGAGGCCACCCAGAAAACCGGCACGAACGATAGATCAGGATACCGCCCCGAGAGTTCTCGGGCCAACTTGATCGTGCCGAGGGCCTTATACAGCGCATAGAGTGGCCCGCCCAGCAAACCCGGCTGCTGTCCGGTCACGACCACCCGGGTCGCAGGCCCTCCAAGGCGCTCGATGGCCTCCACGCTGCCCGGCCCGGCCCCCCATCGCTCATGCGCGGTCTGTAATTCCGCCCTTTCCGACTCGCCCAGCGGAGCGGGCAACCGGCCGCCCCGCGCGGCGATACACTGGTCCAATTCGGCCGGATGCCAATGCAACCAGCGCTTAATGTCCGAACCGCCCGGATCCTCGGTCTTTAATCCCGCCCAGATGCTGCTTTGGGGAGTCGGCTTGACCATGGCCCGAATCTAATTTGATCTAGCTCGGCCAACAAGGACAAAATTCCGTGACGCTCCTCGCGTCAATATTTTGAATTCGATTAATGGGCATCATTCTTCCTGACAGTTTCGGCGGGAATGACTTGGAGCCTCGGATATTGACTTCGCTCGCGCTAGGTTGGGGTCAGCGTGGGAATCGGAAGGAGTTATTGAGTACACGCCAATCGAAACCCAAAGACATTTCCCCCGTCGCCCTGCTGGTAGCGGCCGCGGCTAGACGAGTAACTGGCTCGCGGAGTTTGGGCCACGCCGCCGCTGCGGACCACCCGATAAGATGACGTTGGAATTGACCATGGACTCCCATCGTCGGGACGAGATGCGCTGTCGAAACTGTCATACGAGTAGTCCTCACACCATTCGTAGACATTCCCGTGCATATCGTAGAGGCCCCAGGGATTGGGCGGTTTTTGCCCAACTTGATGCGTCTGCCCATTTGCATTGCCGCACCACCAGCCATAGTCGTCCAGTTCACAGGAACCGCAACCGGATGGGCCACAATCTGAATCACCAAAGTAATACCGCGTTTGCGTTCCGGCCCTGCAAGCATATTCCCACTCGGACTCGCTGGGCAGTCGGACCGTGACCGGGCCTTGGCCCGTGTCGGTAAGGTGCGCGTTAAGCGCCGAGATGAATATCTGGCAGTCGTCCCAGGATACGGTTTCCACGGGGTGATCGGGCCTACCGCCGAAAAACGATGGATTATTTCCCATCACTGCCTCCCACTGCGCCTGCGTGACATCATACTTGGCCATGTAGAAATTGTAATTAATATTGACCGTGTGGATCGGCTGTTCGCAGGGATGGCACCACGACCAACTCGAATCCTCGTTGGACCCCATCTCGAAACTGCCCGCCGGGATGTGGACCATTTCCAGCGGCACGTCGCCGGGGAGGGTAATGGTAATCGTCTCGTTGACATCCGGAGTTGGGGTGGGAGTGGGCGTTGAAGTTGGGATCGGCGTCGGTGTTGGCGTCGGTGTTGGCGTAGGCGTAGGCGTAGGCATCAAGGTTGGTGTCGGTGTGGGTGTCGGATCGTCCGTGAAGGGGTGGAAGTCGTTCTCGACAATGATGTTATCGATGAAAACCCCTCCCTGCGCCGGGGAGAAGCCCAGGAACAACGGCGAGGCGTTGCCCGTCGGCACCATCGTGACATCGGGCAGCGTGATCATTGCCTGCCCGCGCGTATCGTAGACGTTGCTGTCCCGCCATCTCGCCGCCGGCGGCGAGGATCAGCATCAAGCCCGTGATCGCCGTCAACCACAAGGCATCCCTCAGACGATGAACAATGGCGCAAAACCTCGTTGAACACATGGATCAATCTCCTTTGGCTCTCACAATATCCTATACCGTACAATTTTGACCGCTAAACGACTCAGGAAGAGATTACCATCCCTCGACATACGGCGCAAGAACTTTTTCGATCTGGTCGGCCATGATTCGGTAACCGTCGGCGTTGGGGTGGATTTGGTCGGCCATGAAGTCTTGGCGGCCGAGGATGCCGTCCAGGATATCGGGGACGTATAGGGATTCGGTCTCGCGGGCCAGGCGTTTGTAGCGGGCGCCGACGACGCCGATCGGCGACAGACCCTGCAAGCCGACCAGGACTACCATCGCGCCGCGGTCCTGGATGCGCCGGATCACGTCGGCGAGCGTCTTGAACGAACGGTCCAGTTCCAAATGCTGTATGAGATCATTACCGCCGAGCAACACGATCACGATCGTGGGCCGATGGGCCAGGACGTCGGCCTCCACGCGGCGGGCGCCGTCAGCGATGGTATCGGCGGGGACGCCGCTGTTGATGATCGGCCGGCGCAGCAACACCTGGAGCCGATCAACGTAGCCCTGTCGCGCTCCCGCGCCGATGCCGAACGTGAGACTGTCGCCCAGCGCGACGATCGGCCCGACCGGCGGAGGGGCGTTGCGCACCGGGGGACTTCGGTTGAACCCCCACCACACGCCCGTCCCAACAAGGACCAACGCGAAGCAAAAAAGAGTCCGACATCCACCGATCATGATTTGATCCGTTCATCCCCAAAAAACGCGCGGCGGCTTGGTCCATGAAGATCGTGCTAAAACATATGAACGATAGAAGAGCGGCTGGGGGGCATTTCTGTTTCTTGGGGACGGGCGTGGCAGGTGATCACAAGCCTTGGCGGGATAAGTCCGCGGTCGCCATCGAGGGGCGGATCATTCAATGCGCCGGATCAATCGGCCGACCGGGCAGGCGCGACTTGAACCGGTCGTACTGCACCTCGACGCGCTCTTCCGAACCCAGCTCTTGTTCCAGACGATTCAACTGCTCGAGGCTGCAAACGGGGCGTCCCTGGTCCTGGCGCATCCGCCGGCTCAGGCGTTCATCCTCTTTCGTGTTCGGTTCGCTATTGGAAAGCAAAAGCTCAAGCGGGATGGTCGGTTCGGAATCGTGATAACCTATTTCGAGCTAACTCCTCGATTGCATCCGGTTGGGGTTTCATCACCCGAGGGAAAGGCTCCCTCTCAGTTCGTGAGATCTCGGTTCATGGCAACACCAATAAGACTGGATAGGCCCTTTTCGGTCTCGCGTCAATGATAAATCAGCGTATGTCCCTCTTTTTTTATCGTGTATCCTCACAGTCTAGATTCCGATGCTCGAAGTCCAGTAAAAACGGATCCAAAATCGTGGATTTGACGCGTCAGGGAGTCTATATTCAGCGCGGGAGGATGCAGCAAGTGAAATCCGGCCTGACGGTTGCCCAGTTGATTCGCGCGGTGGAGGAGATCGCTCCACCTGAACTGGCCGAGACGTGGGACAACGTGGGTCTGCAAGTCGGCGACCCGTCGGCCCCGGTGCGCCGCGTCATGACTTGCCTGGAGGCCACGCCGCCGACATTGAGCGAGGCCATCCGCCGCCGGGCCGACGCGCTCGTGGCCCACCATCCGCTCATTTTTAGACCCTTGGAGGCGCTTGATCTATGCTCGCCGAACGGGGCGCTCATCGGCCGGCTTGTTCGCTCGGGCCTGACGTTGATCGCGGCCCACACCAACCTCGACGCCGCCGCGTGGAGCACGAACAGCGTGCTGGCCGAGCAGTTGGGTTGGGAGCCGGAAGGCCCCCTCTCCACGGAGCAGAATCCCCGCGGGCCGGGCCTCACGGTTAGACTCCTCGAACCGATGGCGCCCGACTCCCTCGCCTCGTTCATCAAACACAAACTGGGGCTTGACCGGGTTCGCCTCTCCGGACCGCCGCGCAAAAAAGTGCGCCGCGTCGCGATCTGCACCGGCGCGGGGGGAAGTTTACTGGATCGCTTGACCGGACGGGCCGAAGCGCTGCTGACCGGTGAGGTCAATTATCATCGCGCCATCGAGGCCGCCGCCCGCGGCATCACGGTCCTCGAGATCGGACACTTCGAAAGTGAAGTCCTCGTCGCGGAACCCTTGGCCGAAAAACTTGCGCGCGCCCCAACACTGAGCGCGGCCGGCGTTGGTGTCTTTCCCGCGCGCAAAGACCTTCAACCCTTCCGCCACATGTGACGCCAGAACGAACCATAAGTCGATGCCTGATCTTTCTGAAGTCCCAGCAGAGTTAAGGATGTGTCGGCGACAAGGCATGCATACCAGATTTCCAGCGATCGAGTGCGGCGAGATTCATATTTGGTCGGTGTGGTTGGAGAATATTGAACCGTTCTCCCGGCAGTTGGATGGACTCTCCTGCGATGAGCAGGAGCGCGCTTCGCGCTTCAAAAATAGAGAGGTCCGAAACCGTTGGGTGAGTTCGCGTCGGTCGCTGCGGCTCATTTTGGGCAAGTATTTTGGCGTCGAGGCCGGTAACGTCAGATTCCGTTACGAGGAGAACGGCAAGCCGGTTTTGGATCACGGCGGGGGGCCGCCTATTCATTTCAACGCATCTCTTTCGGGTGAACTGCTTGTCGTGGCGCTCACGTGGCTTGGACCACTGGGAGCCGACGTCGAGCGCATCGGTCCGATGCCTGATGCCATGAAGTTCGCCCGGGAGTTTTTTGCCGATGCGGAATGGCATGCTTTGCAGAACCTGCCCGAGGCAAGCCGAGAGCTTGCGTTCTTTAAGCTCTCGACTCGCAAGGAAGCGTATCTCAAAGCGAAGGGCGATGGCCTTTCGGGAAGCCTGAGCGATCTTATCTTGAGAATCGCATCCAGCGATCCCATGAGGATTGTTGTCGACCAGCGATCACTCGTCGGCGGCGACTGGAAGCTTTACGAGTTTGATCCGGTTTCCGGATACGTTGGCGCCATCGCGATCAATACCCCCGACGAGTGTAAGCTGCGACATCTCCAATGCTCCACGCACGATTTCCAGGGTGAGTAGGGCTCGGCAGGGAAACTCGCGCGGCAGGACCTCATCGACTCCCAAGGGATCGGGCCGTACAGGTTTGTTGGCTTTATCACTCCCAATTGGCTGGAGGCGGAAACGCGGGGGCGCGTCGCCGACGCCAGGTTTCAGTTACTGCGGACGGCCACGGCGGTCAAGCTTCGGCTCGTCACGCAAGGCGGCTTCCCCGGCGAATCAGCGCCCTTTACCCCGTTGCTCGCCGTCGGCCCGACGACCGATCCGTTCAGCAACAAACCGCTCCTTTATTTCAACCAAGACGACCGGTTCGTCTGCTACAGCATCGGCCCCGACAAAATGGACGACGCAGCCCAAGTTGCCTATGACCCAACCAACGGAACGACCAGCGTGGGCGACGTGTTCGTTGAAATCCCTCGCGAGCGCCGCTTCCCGTTCCCCCGCGAAGGCGTACGGGCCGCCGACGCCGAGGACTTGATCCGACAATTCCCCAGGGGTCTGCCCGCCGATCCATTCGCCGATACGCGAGGCCGGTCGCTCACGGTCAGCGACACTGATCCGGTTCACGTCTTCAGCATCGGCCCCGACTCAGACGGAGGAACACCAAATCCATTTGGCATGGGAATCGGCCAATTCCGAATGCGTGGATCTACCGTTCCCCTCTTGGCATGGCATGAAGAGCAGGGCGAATGGGTCAAACAAGCCGCCGAAGAATCATCAGATGATGGGAATTCGAATGCGGATGGTTCAGACTCCGCGCCGGAACAGGCACCGATGCCCGGCATGTTCCCGGGAATGGGAATGATGCCCGCCGGGGCGCCGGGAACGATGCCCGTGATGCCGGGGATGATGGGACCGGGCATGGGGGCGCCCGCCATGCCCACGCGGCCCCCACCCATCGATCGTCCCGAAGTTTCCTACGATCCGACCAACGGAATTACCAGTCAGGGCGATTTGTATATGACGCTTCCAAGATGAGTAGAAAGGCAGGCAAGCCCGCCGAAGCTTCAGCGAAGGTGGCCCTCAGCCCCCGCCCCCCGCCATCTGAGCTTCGAGGTCGGCGTGGTCGACCTCGAGCAGTTTGCCGTCGAACAGGCGCAGGACACGCTTGGCGCGGGCGGCGATGAGGGGCTCGTGCGTGACGATGACCAGACCGCGGTCCTGTTCGACCGTCAATTCCCACAACAGTTCGATCACGCGCTCGCCGGTGCGCAGGTCGAGGTTTCCGGTCGGTTCGTCGGCCAGGAGCAAGGCGGGCCGATTCATCAGCGCCCGCGCGAGTGCCACGCGTTGCTGCTCGCCGCCCGAGAGCTTGGAGGGGCGGTGACGGGCGCGGCTGGCGAGCCCCAGTCGCTCCAGTGACTGGCGGGCTTCCTCCTGGACCTCCCCGCGCGGTCGTCCGGCGATCAGGGCCGGCATCATCACGTTCTCCAAGGCCGAGAACTCGGGCAGCAGGTGGTGAAATTGGAAAACGTATCCGATCTTCCGGTTGCGGAAGGCGTGCAGCTCGGTCAACGATCGGCCCGTGATTTTCTCGCCCTCCACGGTAATGTCTCCCTTGTCGGGAACGTCGAGCCCGCCCAGCAAGTGCAGCAGTGTCGATTTGCCCGCGCCCGACATGCCGACGACCGCGACCGCCTCGCCCCGTCGCACCACGAGGTCGGCGCCCCTCAGCACGCACAACTCGCGCTCGCCGTCATGGTAGCTCTTAAACAGTCGATGTGCCTTCAGCAACTCATTCATAACGCAGGGCCTCCACCGCGCGACTTGAGAAAGCGCATCCGCTCAATCATAACGCAACGCATCGACCGGCTTGAGCCGCGCGGCCTGGAGGGCCGGGAAGAGGGCGGCCAGCGTGCTGATGATCATCGAGCAGAGAACGATCAGTGTAATGGTTAACGGCTTCACCGTGACGGGCAGATGCTTGAAGTTGTAGATCGACGGGGGCATCTCAAATTCGATCGCCGGGATCAGAGCGCAAATGCCAAGCCCGATCGCCATCCCCAAGCCCGTCCCGACCAAGCCGATCATGATCCCATTAAAGAGAAAAATATTGGCCGTGGCCCGCTGCGAAGCCCCGATCGCTTTCAATATCCCGATCTCACGCGTCTTATCCATCACCATCATGATCAACGTCCCGATAATATTGAAGGCCGCCACAAAGATGATGAGCATCAGGATGACGAACAAGGCCAGCTTCTCGAGTTTGAGCGCCTGAAAGAACGCCCCATTTTCCTCGGACCAGGTGGTCATCCTGTATCCCGGCAGGTGGAGTTGCGCTTTGACCTTGTCGGCCTCGAACGGGTCCTTGAGCTTCACGTGGATGTAATCGTAGCCCTTCTGCTTGGGGTAGAGTTTGCGCATCTGCTCGGGACTGACGAACGCCGAGTTGGCGTCGAATTCGTAGAAATTCGTGCGAAAATGGCCGCTCACACGGAACGAGCGCTGCTTGATCGCCGGGCCCATCGCCGTGCGGACGGGACTGGTCGAGAAGAGCAGCATTTTCGTTCCGCGCCTTGCCTCCAAGTTGGCCGCCAGCGGCAGACCGAGCAGAATCGCGCGCGGACCCAGCTTGACCGGCTCGCTGTCCTCCGGGAATCCCAGGTCGAACACCGAATCCGGGCCCAGCTCGTCGAGCGCGATCAGTTGAATGCCCTGCTTTTTGGCTTCGATGCCGCTGCCGGCCTGAATAAACGTCTGCTTGGCCATGATCGGTTCGACGCGGTCCACGCCGTCGATTGCCCGCAGTTGTTCCAGAACGGCCGGATCGAACTCTTCGGATGCGCCCGTCTCGCTCGTCACGCGCAGGTGGGGGTAAAGGTCCGCGACCTTGCCGAACAGGAGTTCGTCGGCGCCATCCATCACGCCGATCACCACGATCAGCGCCGCCACGCCGACCGCCACGCCCCCCATCGAGATGAACGTAATCACCGAGACCAGGGCCTTGCGCTCGCGATTGAACAAATAACGCCAGGCCACGAACCATTCAAACGATTTCATCTTTCACCACTTCGCATACGTTTTATTCGGTAGCTTTTCCGGCCAGTTCCGCCACCACTCGACTCACTCCCGCCACCACCCTTGCCATGCGATCATAGTCGATTTTCTCGGGCGTGTCCTGCTCGGAGTGGTAGTGGGGATAACGATACGGCGCGGTGTCGGTCAACATCAACGCCGGATATCCCTCGCGCCAGAACGACCACTGGTCCGACCAGCCCGCGCCCGGGACCCACTCGGGCAGGACCGCCCCCTCCGATGGAAACTTGGTATGCCGCCGGAAGGAGCCGATACATTGACGGACCAATCCGCGCGAGCCGATGTTCCCCACAAATCCGATGAAATTGCCGGTCGAGGAATAAAAGTATTTGAACGGATAAGGGTATTGTTGAGTCTGAGGCGCGTCCGAGTAGTATCCGATCGTCTCCAGCGAGAGCATCGCGACGATGTTATCCTTTCGCTCGCGGCAGCGGCGCGCGTAGACAAGGCTGCCCATCTGAGGGGTCTGAAAGAACGGCGGCTCTTCGTTGACGAATGAGACGTAGCGGATGGTGCGCGGGTAGGCCCCGCCGGCGAGCAGGCGGGCGATCTCGAGCGTCGCGGCCACGCCCGAGGCGTTATCATTCGCGCCGGGACAACCGTCCACCGTATCGTAGTGGCCGCCGACGACCACGATCTCGTCGGCCCGCGCGCCGCCGGGTTGCTCGGCGACGATATTGTGTAGCGTTTGATCATGGACCAAGAAGGACTGTCCGCCCGGCTCATGGCCAAGCTCCGAGAAGGCCGCGTCAATATACTGCGCCGCCTCCTCCAACGTGCCACGTTTGAAAACGTTGCGCTCCCCAATCGTTTCGGCCAGCGCTTGAACGTGCCCGCGTAGCCGCCCGCTCAATTCGGCTTCCTCCTCGCTAAGCGGCGGCAGTTCGCCCTCGAATGACTTGCCCGGCATCCCAACCATATAGCAGGCCCCCATCAAACCCACCAACCCCAACACCCCCAGTATCACCGAAATACGAATCACGGCCCACATCCATCCCCGCCGACCGCGAGGGAGGAGCTTGATGAATTTCATGCTGTCTGAGGCTCCTTTGAGGGGAAAGGGGGATTTAGGGTCCAGTCGCCGACGCGCCAAAGCCGCTATGGCGACGGCGCGGGTTCAGGGTGAAGAAGAAATCTCGTTTACAACTGCGCGATCGTTCTCTTCAGGCAAACCATCAGAGTGCGTAACGGTGGAACCCGCCGACACCATTCTATCAAGCAGGCTTATAGGCGCCTCTAAAAACTCAGTCCCGGCAGGGACGATTGCTTTCAGCCCGCCGTGCCTCCTTCGCCATAGCAGCCTTGGCTGCGGCGGCTGAAAGCTTCAGCGGAAATGGGAAATCAAACCGATAACGAATTGAAGTCCCGTGGGGACGACTGCAAACCGGATTCTTAGAGGTTCCCTTATGTCCCAAAAGGTCTTAAACCCTAAACCCTCCCCTCACCTCTCCGCCCGCATCAGCGGAAACAAAATCACATCGCGGATCGAGGGGCTGTTGGTAAGGAGCATCACGAGCCGGTCGATGCCGATGCCCAGGCCGCTGGCGGGGGGCATGCCGTATTCCAGGGCGCGGATGTAGTCGTGGTCGATCTCGCTCATGGCCTCCTCGTCGCCGGCCCGCCGGCGTGCGACTTGTTGCTCGAAACGGGCGAGTTGCTCGGCGGGATCGTTCAGCTCGCTGTAGGCGTTGGCCAGTTCCAGCCCCGCGATGAATAGCTCGAAGCGTTCGGCCGTCGCCGGCTCGCGGGGAGCCGATTTCGCCAGCGGGCACAGGCTCTTGGGGAAATCAATGGCGAACGTCGGTTGGACGAGCGTCGGCTCGACGAGTGCTTCGAATAGCGCGAACAAGGCCTCGTCGGCCGTGTCATTCGATTTGATGACTTTCTGGACGTCGTCCCGTTCGAGAGCCTCCGGGCCCAGAGCTGTCGCCAGCTCCTCGCGCGAGGGCAATCCCCACGCCAAGCGGTGCTCCTTGAGGTCCAATCCGATGGCCTCGGCGACCGCGTCAACAATGCGAACTCGGCGAAACGGCGCCGTCAAGTCGACCGCCGTGCCCTGGAATTCGATCTCCGTCCGCTCGATCGCCTCGCGCGCCGCCTCGCGGATCATCTCCTCGGTCAGCGCCATCGTGTCGGTGTAATCCCAGCCGGCCGTGTAGAGTTCGAGCATCGTGAACTCGGGATTGTGGCGCGTGCTCAGCCCCTCATTGCGGAAGTTGCGGTTGATCTCGTAAACCCTCTCGAACCCACCCACCAAGAGCCGCTTGAGGAAAAGCTCGGGCGCGATGCGGAGGTAAAGCGACATATCGAGCGCGTTGTGCCGCGTGACGAACGGCTTGGCCGTCGCCCCACCGTAGATCGCCTGCATCATCGGCGTTTCGACTTCGATGTAGCCACGCTCATCGAGTAGGTGGCGGATGAAGGCAATGATGCGGCTGCGCAGAAAAAAGACGTTGCGCACCTGCGGGTTCGCGAACAGATCGACGTAACGCTGGCGGTAGCGCTGCTCGACGTCGCGCAGGCCATGCCATTTCTCGGGCACGGGCCGCATCGATTTGGTCAGCAGCCGTAACTCGCGCACCTGAACCGTCAGCTCGCCGTGCTTGGTGATGAACATCGGCCCCTTGACGCCGACGATGTCCCCGGCGTCCAGCCCCTTCTTGAACAACTCGAATCCCGCGGCATCGGTCACGTCCTTCTTGACGTAGACCTGGAGGTCGCCCGATTGGTCGCGCAGCTTCAAGAACCCCGCCTTGCCGAACGAGCGGACCACCATGACCCGCCCGGCCATCGTGACGAGGGCCTGGTTGGCCAGCAGGATGTCGCGCCGTTCATGGATGTCGGCTGCGTGATCGGTCCAGGTGAAGCGTTTGGCATAGAGCTCGACCCCGGCCTCGCTCAGGCGCTCGCCCTTCTCGTAGCGCTCGCGAACCAGGCGACTCTCGTCGGTCGGGGATTGTGGAGTTTCGTCGGGGGCCATGCTTGGGTGCCTGTGGATGATTTTGGTGTTGGAAGGGCCGTTCCGCCGATCCAGATGGAGCCCACACAGTCTAATGGACGCCGGACGCATGTCAAGCGAGGGCCGGGGCGTTTAAGCCGTAAAGTATGATGCCGTTCTGGGAGTAAACGCCGCTTCGGTGAACAATCCCCGTTCTCGATTATGATCGGCTCTCGGCTCCCGTCCCTCGTCCTCGTCCTCGAATTCTTCAATCGATAAACAGACCTTCGCCATTGGAACACCCGATCGATTGCGCAAAAACTCGAGGGACGGGAGCCGAGAGCCGACCCCGAAGACCGTGTCGGCCTACAACCCCATCCAGCATGCGTCGTGGTGTTCAATGCTGGGCAATCGGAAAATGAGGCCTAATCACGAGTAGCCCAACAAGGTTCTAGGAGTTGGGTCTTGCGGTGGCCAACCCACGCTCCCTAACGCGGAAAGTCGCGCTCGATGCGGTCCTGAGCGAGGGGGATGGCCCGCCTAAGCCGGGCGGGACAGCCAACCCCGCCTCGGGGGCGGAAGCCGTTGGCGCCGACCCAGTCGTCGTGGCCGCGCACGCGAAGGCGGCGACCGTAGTAGCGGGCGATGTACATGGCCAGATCGGCGATAGATTCGGTCATCACCTTGGGTGGGTGTTCAGCGTCGAAGTCGCCCAGGCCGCAAATACCGAGATTCCCCCTGTTGTTGCGACCGCGCGGTTTGGAGCCGACGTGGGTGCCCAGCCGCGAGGCCGAGCGGCCCTCCCAGATTTGGCCCTGGCGATCGACTAAGAAGTGGTAGCCGACGTCGGCGGCCATGAATCGGCCGCCGGGCGAGCTGTGGCCGCGATAGATGTTGCGGATCATGCTGGCGGGGTGCTCCAGCGGTACGCCCTCGGAATGGTGGATCGTCAGGTGGCGGACCTCGCCGATGGGTTTCCAGACGCGGCCGCCATACGTCTTGGGAGCGTAGTCCTTACCACGGCCGGCCCATTCGCGGCGGCGATGGAAACGCTTGGGACCCAACTCGCGACGGAGATAATCCGCCAAGCTCATGCGCATGGCCGGCGGGACCGGGTCCTCGATGATTTGCGCGTCGGCGACGAGGACCTGCTTGATCGAGGGCACCTTGAGCAACGGGAGGGGCTTGGCCGGCTGGGCCTCCGGACCCGATGGGAGGGCCTCGATCAGGGGATTCTCGGTTTGGGGCGATGCCACGTCCAGTGCTTTAGATTCGCCCATCGTCCCCAGCTCTGCCGGAGGGGGCTGGAGCGGAGGGGGCTGGAGCGAAAGCCCCTGCGCCGAGGGGGATGGCTTCGCCGACTCCGCGGACGACTCCACAACCGGCTCCGCCGGGAGCTCCCGAGCCGGGCCGGCCTGCTCGTGGGAGGCGGGCGGATCGAGGCGTCGGGCTTGTTGTGTCAGGTCCACGCGAATCTGAACCGCGCCCAATACGGCGACGCCGACCACCACGGGGGCCCATACCCGAAACTTAAGCCATTTCTCCCAACCAATCATCATTCCGCCTTCCGAGCGTGCTCCCCTCGACGCCAAATTCCTCCGCCTCAAGCCCATAGGATGCTCGGGGCATCTATTATACCACAAGAACAGGGTTCCGGATCAATCTGACACTTCAATCCGGCGAGGGGCTGATCTAGGGCCTGTTAACACTAAACAATTGACTTTCGGGGCGGATGGCGTCATGATCCTTTAATGATGCAGATCACTCCCGAACAATACGAAAAGATTGCCCCGT
>CAUZJO010000084.1:0-20877 GCA_963580245.1 Candidatus Sumerlaeia bacterium
ACCAGGAACCGGGCGCTTTGGGCTTCTTCGCCTCGGCGTAATAACGATTGTCAACTTTTGCCCGAAACATCAAACTTGCCATCGCCCGCACCCCCTGATTGGGCTATCTGATCACCCGATTGCGTCATCCAACGCCACCCCATGTCAACCTCAAAAAGGCACATTATAGGCACTTGGCGAGGGGCGTCCGATGATATACGATTGATTTTATTGGACTTAGGGTGGACAGGAAGCTGATGGCGGAGAGGGTGGGATTCGAACCCACGAGGGGCGGATTAAGCCCCTACTCGCTTTCGAGGCGAGCTCCTTCAACCACTCGGACACCTCTCCCAAGGGGCAAACCAGCGGCGGCACCGTCGCGCCGTTGACGGGGCATGGAATCCCGCTTTTCTGCCGATTCCACCGCTCCGGCGCGCTATGCTAAGCTCAATAATATCAACCATTCTACACGGGTCAAGCACAATCCCGTCAGGGGCTTTACCTGGGCGTATCTCGACACTACTACACGCCGATGGTCCAGATTTCGTCCCAATCGTTGTTGCGGAGGGCCATGTCCAGGGCCATTAGGTGTTGTTCGCCGCGCAGGGTCCAGAACTGGCCGGTGCCTTTGAAGTGGTCTTGGAATTGGATGCGCGTCGACTCCATCGCGCCCGAGCCGATCGGGCAGCCCTCGGCATGCAGTTGTTCGTAATGCAGGTGTTCGCGGTGCTGGTTGAATTGGTTTGAGAATTTTCAGCGTAGTTGATCTCGCGTTGCGTGACAGGGCGGCGCGGTTGTTCACGCTCGGCGCGCGTCTGGCGCAAGTTTTCCAAGGCTTGCAGCACGTCATGTTCCGCGCCGTGTTTGAGTTGATGCAGCAACGGCTCGACCTACACGCGAGCCTCGGCGCCGTTTTCGCCGAACTGGTCGTGGGCGACGGCCCACAGATGCACGCTCGCGTTGATCTTCGCATAGATTTGGGTCGTCTGAATCTGTTGGTGCCTCAGAATCTTTTGGACCACGGCCATGTCGATCCCACGTTCAATCATGGCCGTGGCCGCCGAATGGTGCAGTGAGATCGAGAAAGTCCGTCATCATTCGACGACGAGGACGAAGTTGTGTCATAGCAATGCGTCAATTCGAGCTCTCCAGTAATCCCTGACCCTCCAAGAATTCGCGAGCGACCTCGACCGGGCGGCGCTTCTTCTCGTCTACCTCGAAATTAAGGCGCTGCATGGTGGCATCATCGAGGAAACCGGCCAGCAGATCGAGCACGGGGCGCAGCTCAGGACGGACCGCCAGAAACTCGCTTCGGACAACCGGCGCCGCCTGGTAGGGAGGGAAGAATCCGCGGTCATCCCTCAGTGGCTGAAGCTCAAAGGCGGCGATCCGTCCATCGGTGGCGAAGGCGCAGATGACGTCGACTTCCCGTTTCGCGATCGCTTGGTACATGAGTGCGGGATCGAGGTCCCGCACCTCCCGGAACTGAAGCCCGTAAACACTGCGCAGTCCGGGGTAGCCGTCGGGCCGTTCGCTGAACTCGGCGGTGAACCCGGCTCGAAGTGTTTCGGCGATCCCGATCAGGTCAGAGATCGTCTGCAGATTACGCGAAGTCGCGTCGGACTTCCGGACGGTGATCGCGTAGGTATTGTTGAATCCAAACGGGCTGAGCCATTCGGCCGAGAAACGCCGACGGTATTCGCGAACGACCGTCTCGTGTGCTCGATCTGGGTCCGCGATCACGGATAGATCGAGAATTGCGGTCAGGGCGGTGCCGGTATACTCAGCGTACATGTCGATCGCTCCGCTTTTGAGAGCCCCGTGGCAGATCATCGTCCCCCCGAGGTTAAAGCGCCTCTCCACTATCAGACCGGTGCGCGCCTCGATGAGCTGGGCCATCAACTCCCCCAGGATCAGCTGTTCGGTGAAGTTCTTTGTGCCGATCCTGATGACCCTACCGTCTGTTCCAGATGGTCCCCAGGCCGGATTCGCGGATGAAGTGTTCGTCGAGAAGTACGCGAAGCACCCTAGGACGACAAGAGCCACCGGCATCGCGAGCGCCAACGGGCGGAGAATGCGATCGATCGCCGCCCTGAACCGGGAGTCTCTCGACCGTTTGCGCCGAAGGCCCCATTGAAGCGCTGCGATGGAACCGTCGACGACGAGTGCCAACAGCGCGACAGGCACGGCGCCGAGCAAGATCAGCTCCGTGTTCGAGAGAGCCAGACCTCGGTTGATGAACTGCCCGAGACCCCCGGCCCCGATGAAGGCCGACAGGGTCGCGATCCCGACACTGAGCACGGCGGCCGTGCGGATACCAGCCACGATCACGGGCATTGATAGGGGGATCTCGACCAGCCACAGTCGCTGGCGCGAGGTCATCCCGATCCCGCAAGCCGCCTCCACCACCGCCGGGGACACACCTTCCAGACCCGCCAACGTGTTGCGAACGATTGGCAGAAGGGCGTACAGAATGAGGGCAATAACAGCCGGGATCGCGCCGATTTTATCCAGCAGCGTTAGGAGGATCGCGAGCATCGCCAAGCTGGGGATGGTCTGCAGGATGCCGACGCCACCGATCAAGGGGCCGCGAAGCCACCAGATTCGAGCAGCGCAGATACCGAGGGGGATACCGACGAGGATCGCCGCCCCGGTGGAAACACCGCTTAGCATCAGATGTTCCCCGGTACGCAACCACAGCTCGGGGAGGCGTTCCGAGACAAGCGCGACCCACGACTCTGCGAGCATTACAGCATCTCCCCGTAGGCAGCAAGCTGCTGGGCAGGTTTCGCAAAGAGTTCACGTACGAACTCCGTTGCCGGCATCTGCAGGATCTCCTCTTTCTTTCCGATCTGCTCGAGGCGGCCGCCCTGGAGGACGGCAATCCTGTCTCCCAGGGCGAGAGCCTCGAAGATATCGTGAGTCACGAAGACGATTGTCTTTTTTAGTCGTTGCTTTAGCGCGAGCAGTTCCCGCTGCAGTGTGTCGCGCGTGAGTGCGTCCAGCGCGCCGAAGGGCTCGTCCATCAAGAGGTAGGCGGGATCCGCCGCCAGGGCCCGCGCCACACCTACACGTTGCTGCTGACCACCGGAGAGCTCCTCCGGAAACCGAGTGGCGTAGGTTTCCGGATCGAGACCAACGATCCCTAGAAGCTCGTGGGCCCGTTCCCGTCGCTTCTTGGCTGGCCAGCCAAGAAGGCGCGGCACCATGGCGACGTTCTCCTCGACTGTCATGTGGGGAAACAGCCCGATTCCCTGAAAGACGTAGCCGATCCTCCGGCGAAGGGAAATCGAGGACTGCCTGGCGATGTCCTGGCCGTCAACCTCAATGGTTCCGGACGTCGGTTGGAGTAGGTGGTTCGTCAGCTTCAGAAGGGTCGTCTTGCCGCAACCGGAGGAACCGAGGAGAACGAGGGTCTCGCCCTCATGGACCTCAAAGCACACGTCTTCGACGGCGAAGTGCTTCCCCCCATCGAACGACTTGAAGACGTGCTTGTAAGAGATCATTGTTCATCAGGCTGGCAGGACACGGTTTCATTTCCACAACGACCCCACTTGACGCCAAGGCCCGTCCAGGAGATCAGTCAGCGCTTGACTCACGTATCTGATCAGCGGCGAATGTAGCCAACCCCTTCGGGTTCACTTTCACGCGCCGACAACGTCTCCCTCATGCGTTCGCGCAGCTGTGAGAACTGCTGGGGAGGAGCCGCAATGAACAGGTCGGCGTAATGCTTGCCCTCGCGCTCCCACTCACGGGTGTCGATGCAGCGATCGTCGAGTAGAGAGAGCACCTTTTGACGCTCCTCAACGTCGGCAAACCGCCTCTGTGGAAGCCTGGCGCCGGCAACCGCTCCAAAGGTCAAGCCGTGCTCCTCGAAAACGGTTTCGATCGGCGAGGAGTCAAACATCCGCAGGATTGTGACCACTGCGAAAGGACCGAAGCCCCCGGGGTGGTCCTTGCCGAGGTGCCGCAGGACGACGTCCAGCGAGCGCTCCGTGATGTAGCCGATCGCTCCGGTGCTGATCAGCAGGTTGCAGCTACGGAACCACGCGATTTCATCCTCGGTTGGAGCGACGGTCGTCTGCTCAAAGTCCCGCGCGATTCCGCCGTCGAGTAGTCCGGCATCCACCGCGAAACGAACCGCCGACTCGGAGCTGTCGAGTCCCACCACACGCATATCGCATACCGGGGGCGTAATGTGGAGCCACATCCGCATGGCCTCGCACGCCGCGCGGTATTCAGATGGTGCGCGCGATGAGAAGAAGGCCACCATCTCATCGAACGAGCAACCGTATTTCACGATCGCTGCCCCGATCCCGTACGAACAGCCGACATCGAGCATTTGGACCGGCCACACGTCACCGTTGTGCTCTCTGAGCAGTTCCGCGGCCGCCGCACAGTAGTGTCGCGCCTGCTCGCCGATCTCGTAGCCGTTCTTCGCCATAGACGCGATATAAGCGTGCGGCGTCGGCGCAGTGTAGACGTCGTTGAAATTGGCCTTCGCCTCGTTCACAGTGTCGAAACTCATGGCATCACCGCTGGCATCGCCTGTCGTGGGTTGGATTGGTCCGGTCTCCAGCATCGGCGCGACATCGATGTGCCCGACTTCCATCATGTCGACGATGCGCTCAAGCGATTCTGCAATCGTCGCCCGCTCCGGTTCCCGCAGCGCGTTCAGCACTTCTGCGAGCGTACCCTGCAGCGGCGACGGTGCGTTCGCGACAAGCCTCTTGCCCGGTTCCGTAAGCGACACCTGGACCAACCGCCGGTCCTTGCAGTCTCGCTCGCGTTGGATGAGGCCCTTGGCCTCGAGCCGATCGAGAACCCCAATCACTGTGCTCGAACTCAGCTGAACGTGCTGAGCGATCGAGCTCGGCGTCACTGGTTGACGCTCTTCGATAAACAGGAGGCAGACCAGCTCTGGGTCCGTGATCTTGTGCTCGACCGACAGCTTGCGGGAATGCAGATCGACCGCCCGAATGATCCGCCAGAGGGCCCGGAGAACGCGGCGGTCGTAGCTTATGGTGGAAGCTGGTTCTGGCACAGTATCTGAACAGGGGACCTCGCTGGCTCCTGTGGCTCCTTTCCTTGGTCTGTTACCGGCGATCCTGAAGCTCCATGATCGCTCTTACCGCAATCGTTCGAGTATATAAGGTTAGAGTACCAAATATATTGTCCGCCGTCAAACAAAAGGTCCGGGGCGGACGAGACAACAGGGGCCAGTTGTAGGTGGTTGATGTTCGTTGAGTTGATCGATAGATACTATCATGCTGGAATGTCTTGCGCATTTGCACCGATAAGCAGTATAATCGGCAGTAATCTGTCGCGGTTATGCCCACCGACCTGCAACTCATCGACGGTTTTGAACAATTGCGCGAGTGCTTCGTGGGAGACAACCCCGCTTCGCTGTTGGAGCCGCCAAGTCCGTCTCCTGCCTCTTCGGCCCGAGACTGGGTCGTCGAGGCCTGGATTCAGGCCATGGAAAGCCGCACGGCTTCGGACGGTGCCGCGCGGTGCCGGGTGCCTTCCCTGGCGCGGGTCATCCTGAGTCAAGAGCCTGAACGGGAGGAGACCGGCGCCCTCCCCCCAGCCGACCGTCGGATGATCGAGCATGGTCGCCAACTGCCCGACCGCCTGGAGCAGGCCGCCCGGCGGCGTTTGTGGCCGATCAATTCGGGTCCCTCCGAGCGTTCCCTCACCGAGGAGGCGGCCATCTGGGACGCGCTTCTTCCGGGCCTCAGCAGCCTGCGCCCGTGGAGACTTCTGGCGCTGCTCGGTCGACCCGCAGTGGTTCCCCAGGCCCATGTTCGTCGCTTTTTATGGCGATTGGGCCTGCTTGAGCGTCGGGACTCGACCCGGGCCGCACTGCGCCAAACCGCCAGCCTGGTCGAGCGAATCGTGGGGCTGACCGGCTTGGCGGCGCCCGGGCTGGCCGTGCTGATCGACTGGCACGCCGGCGCGGACCGCAAGTTGGCGGGCGGGGGCTGGGGTGGTCAACATCCGTAATGCCCGGCTTGCCCGCTACGGCCCGGTTGTGGCTGGGCCCGATACCAGCCGACGGGTGCCGAGGAGGACGGACGTGCCACGGCCGGCGGCGGGCTCGATCCGCTCCGCGCCAAGATCGCGGACGGTCGCCAGGACCAGCTCGAGGAGATCGAACTGCTGGCCCTGCTCCTACAGGGGGGCGCGGCGAGGACCGGGGCCATGGAACTTGCCGAGCATCTCTTGCAGCACTTCGGCGGATTGGCGGGCCTGGAGCGGGTGCCCTTGGCTGAACTGCTCGAGACCCGTGGCATTTCGCGAGCCCGTGCCACGCGGCTCAAGGTCGCCCTCGAGATCGGCCGGCGCCGCGCGGCACGGGCCCTCAAGACCGGCGACCCCATTACGTGTAGCAAAGATATCTGGCGCGCCTATCGGGGCCGATTCACCCATCTACCCCAGGAGCACATCATTGTGGTTCTGCTCGACGTCAAGAACCGGATCATCCACGAACATATCGTAAGCAAGGGCACCTTGACCAGGAGTCTGGCCCACCCGCGAGAGGTCTTCGCCCAGGCCGTGCGGCCACTCCGCCGCCGCCCTGATCGTGCTTCACAACCACCCCAGCTGCGACCCCACCCCCAGCCCCGAGGACCACTCGGTGACCGTCCGGCTCAAAGAGACCGGCGAAATCCTCGGCATCCGCGTGCTTGATCACATCATCTTGGGTGCCGATGAATTCTACAGCTTCAAGGACGAAGAATAGATCGCCCCGCGCCGAGCCATTTCCAACGCCATGTTGACGATTCGGCAAAAACCAAGGAAACTTATTATTCGTTGACGTGTCGAAAGGCAGGGGCGGTGGTCCAGTGTCGGCACCGGGAGAGGATGAGCAGCGATGACGGCTATTGGGCAAAATTTGAAAAGGTTCAAGGTTTCCCAGATGGGGCGGTATCTAATTGCGAGGGCTTTCGGTTTGGGCGGCAATGGCTGGATGCGGCGTATCCGCCGGAGAACGATGCCGGGGCTGTTGATGTTGATCATTGGGGCCGGGGCGTTTGCCGATGGGGCGTCCGTGATCCAATCGGGGGCGACCAAGGTGGAGCGGCTGGGTCCGATCTATGCGGACGGGGCCGGATCGATGGTGACCTCCCGGGCCGGCGACTGGCGGCTCTCCAACGACAAAATATCGCTGACCTTTGCCGCCATTGAGGGCGACCCGGCGCCAAGCTCCCAGCCCCTGGCGGGCTACCGCGAGAACTTGCGGCTTGGCGACCGCGTTCCCGGAGCGATCATCGACTTAGCCGCCGAGGGCGAATCGCTCGATTTCTTGGCTTCGTTCACCCAGGGCATCGGCCTCGAACTGGATGGCCTCGTGGTCGAATACGACATGTCGGAGCCGGTCCAGCGAGACGCCGAAGTGGGCCTGCGCTTCGAGGGTTCGCCCTTTGATAATGCGCTCGTTCGGCTCGAAACGACCTATTGGCTGGCCGAGGGGCGCAACCGTCTTCGGGTCGAGACGCGGTTTTTGGGATGGCCCGAGGACCAACCTCTTCCACCGGTTTGTGATGTTGGAAGTTGGGGCGCCGGTGGGATGCTGGTCGAGGGCTGGGGCGTCCTGCGCGACCGCGAACCCCAGCAGCGGATCGCCGACTTCTACCTGTCCCGGGGGGGGAACCTGTGCGCGGGAGTGGCCCCGCTGAGCGGCAAGGTCGAGGGGCGCTTCAACGCCTATCCGCCCCTTTCGCGCGTGTTGCTCGATTCATTGACCGCGACCGAACTCGCCTCCCATGATGCGATTAGCACCAGTTGCCAGTTCCTGATTCCAACGATCAATGCTCTGCCGGCGGCCTCGGGCGAGGAGCCCGTTTTTACCCGCGACCTGTATGTCTTCGCCGGAGCCCCCAGCCGGCTGGTCGACCGTATTCTCGCCGACCGAGGCGTTGAGACCGGCGTGATCGAGGGCCGCGTCCTGCTGGCCCGGGACGAGTCGAAGCCGATCGCGGGGATGGATATCGAGTTTCTGCGGATTTATCGCCACCCCGAGCAAAGGCTGAAGGTTCTCGAGCAGAAGGCCTATACGATGGCCCGCTCCGATAACCAGGGGCGTTACCGCATCACCGTGCCCGAGGATTTTTACATCCCCCGCCTCCTCAGCGAGTCGGGTTCCGGCGGCTTGGGCAGCGCGGCCGCATCAAAACCGGGCAAGGTGAAGGAGCGCGTCCTCAACTTGAAGCGCCGAACCGGTGTTCATGTCAAGGTGATCGACGCCGAGACCAGTCGGCCGCTGACCGCCCGAGTCAGTTTCGAGGCGATCCCCCCCACCTATCCCGCCTATCTCGGACTTCCCGAATCGGCGGGAGGCTATTTCGAAAATGCCTACGTCGGTCCCGAAGGGCGGACGCTCCATCTCCAGCCGGGCAAGTGGGTCGTCCATGCCATGCGCGGTATCCGTTACGAATCCGGGGACCTGGACATGGCGACCACCCAAGGCCAGATCATCGAAGTCGTTATTCCGATTAAGCAAGTCAACCCCACGCCAGGATGGCAGGGCATGGAAATTGGAGTGCGCACCCAGGCCACGCCCGGTTGCATCGTGAAGGCCGAAGACATCGTGTTGATGGCCTCAGCCGAAGGTTTGGATTGGATCGTTTCGGGAGATTTCGAACACGTCACCGACTTCGGCCCGATCATCCGCGAGCTGGGCCTGGAGGGCGAGCTGGGTCATAGCCGAGGATTCCGCACCATCTTGTCGGCGCACCCCGAGTGGGGCCAGTTCTTGATTTATCCGCTCGCCGAGGACGCTCCCGATCCCGCCGAGGTGCGGGGCGAATGGGCCGAGCTGACCGAAGCCAGCGAGTTCATCGCCGCCTTGCGCCGCCTCTATCCCGGCGCGCTGATCCAAAGCGATCTGATCTACACCGAACAGGGAGAGGGGTACTTCGGGATCAAGGGCAAGAATCCCTATGAGCTATCTTTTGAGCCCAATCCCCTGATCGACACCGACATCGACGTGGTAAACCTTTTCCCCGCCCGCCAGAAATGGTCGCTCAAGGAACGGTTTGGCTTTTGGAACAACCATTGGATGTCGGGCAGGGAGTATATCGCCGTCACCGGCCCCACGGGGCGCACCGTGTTGGGCTCGGAGCCCGGCTATCCGCGCCTGCTCGTGTATACGGGCAAGCTCGATCCGGCCGAGGTGACCGAGGAGGAGCTGTTCGTCGCGTTTCAAGCCAACCGGACGCAACTGACCAGCGGGCCGTTCATCGATTATAGCGTGGGCGACTTCATGGCCGGAGACATGATCAGCCGGGACCCGAATCTGCCCGTGAGCGTTCGCATCACCGCCCCCTCGTGGGCGGACGTCAAGATTGTCAAGTTTGAGAAGGAGGGCATGGTCCAAAAGGGCCAAGCGTTTCATTCGGATCCTTCGGGAGGCCAACGCTTCCCCCTGCCCACCAGCGAGGACGTGAGCGAATATTACGTCCTGGATTTGAAGGCATTGCGTGTACATAAGCAGAAGGACACGCTGCTGGGCGTGGCGGTCATGGGCGAGGGGAACTTGCGCAATATTCTGCCCCACGGTCAGAACATGGCCAACACCCCGCCCTTCGCCGTCACGGCACCGATTATCATCGACACCAACGGAAATGGCGTCTTCGATCCGATTAGACTGTACCGCGACAAGGGCAAGTAGTTCGCTTTTCCAACGCCGGACCATAACATGAGCATTCTCAGCGGTTTCCGATGAAGGCCAGGCACATCATCTTGGTGGTGGTCAGCTTGGCGCTCATCCTTCTGGCGGTGTGGTACCTGGCCCCGCCCGCCCAGCGTTTTGGCAACGTAAATCGGCTCCACTATTTGCGCAATGCTCATCGTTACGCCGAGGCCCTCCAAGCTTACGAGGAGCTGATCCAAGCCGATCCGAAGGCGCTGGAAGCCCTGGATGACTTCAAGGACGGAACGATACGGCTGGCGATGGAACACTTCACGCGGGTGGGAGAGCCGGCCACCCCCATCGATCGCCAACGGCTCGACGACTTTCTCCAGCAGATCGAACCACGGCCGGAACTGGCCCCCCACGCGCGGCGGCTGCTGCTGCTGCTCACCGCGCGACGCGACGGGGCCTCCTCGACGACTCTCCAGGCCGCGCGCGCAATCCTGACCCATGAAGGCTACGATCCCGAGGCGTTGTGGTGGGCCGTGCTGAGTCAATACGATCCGGGCCATCCCCTGGAGGCACCGGCCGAATTGTTGGCCTATCGCCAGATCATCGAAATCCCCGAGCCGCTGAACACGAATGACGCCGATTCACCCACCTCGGGCCTCACTCACATGCGCAAGACCTTCTTCGGGGCCCTGCTTGCCCTGGCCGAGAGGGATTGGGCGGGAGGTGCCGCCCGGTTCGAGCGCTACGGCGAGATTCGTCGCTCCGATCAGCGTTTAAGGGACGCCCCGGGTCCATCCTACCGGCTGGCGTATGCCGAGTCCTTATTGCGGTCGGGCCGGCCCGAGGCGGCGGTGATCCAGCTTAGCGAGTCGTTGCGGACCCATCCCGATGACGCCCCCGCATTGGCCGCCTTGACCCGTGGGTGGCTGGCGCAGGCGAATTACCCCCGGGCCGCGCACGCGATACGCGATTTGATGCGGGTGGCCCCCGCGACCCGCGACGACCTGCTGGCCGCAAGATTCGATGTCCCCGACGCGGCCAGCGGCGCGCCTCCCCGGATGTTCAGCAAGCTTTGCCGCTCGCTCGCCGAGGAAGGACCCTATCGCGGCGATGCGCCGTTGTGGGGATTTCTTGAGGCGATCGCCGAGGGCCCGGCCGAACAGAAAGCCGTTTCATGGGTCGCGCTCAACCTGGCCAACCTCCCCGGCCCGCCGCGGGACCAGGTGGAATTGCTCTTTTCCTATTACCTGCGACACGAGCGGCCCGACGCCGCGCGGCGTCTGATCCAGACCCTCCGCGCCGGACGGCCGACCACGCCGACGATGTGCCTCGCGCTGGAACGGACGATCGATTGGTACACAACCCGGACGCCGGCCGTTCGCGACCGGCTCACGCTACATTCGCAGAGCGTGGGCGCGCTGTTGACCGAGAATAAAACCCACCACTTCGAGCTGACCCTCCCCCCCACGGCGAGCCACTTTGTTCTGCTGGTCCAGGGCTATCCGGTCGATGGGATTTGGCCGATCATCCACGTGGACCTGGGGCGTTGGGGTGAGCGCTCGTATTATCTTCACGATTACGCCACCCGCGCCCAGCCAATCCTGCTCAAACTACGCTGGCCGCCCCCCGACCGAGCGACCCAAATCACCGCCGCCGTCTCGCTCATCAACGGCGACGCCCAGGGCCGGCGCAACGTCAACATCACCCAGGCATTGGTTTTTTGAGCGGGATTAGGACTCGTCGCCCCGAGGGCGATGCTGGGATTCCGAACAATGATTCCCACACGTCCTCTGCGTCGAATGGCGGTGACTTAATCGAAATACGTCCAGCGGCCGGCGGCGTTCTCGCTTGGAAGGTCGAATTCCACGGTCAGCAGAGGACGATTGGCTTGGTTAGAGTTCTCCCGGGTGTCGAATCTCCGAGCCGATTGCTCGATATCTTCATTACCCTTGAGCAACCAGCCAAAGTTCGATGATGGCTGGTCGACCCAGCCTTGTACATCCGCCACCATTCCCACCGTCGAATCCACTGTATGCCGGCCCAGACTATCAACTTCCAGGCTGGCGCTCGTTGTCTCCGAGAAATCGCCGCCTTCGTTCATCCATTCCTCGGTATCAAAAAACCGATGGACCCACGTGGCGTCACCCGTGCGCGCATCTGTCCCGGCGCCGCCGGGGTCGCCTGCGTCTGAATTGCCTTCTCCCCAATCGGCCAAGGCCCAATGGAACGTGATGATTGTCGGATCGTCGATCCCGATAGGCTTTTTAGACATATTCAACTGAAGCATTACGCTGACAATCGTGCTGCCGGCCGGAATGTCCTTATTTACATCAAAAGCGATCAGACCCCGGCGCAAGCTTCCTTGAAGAGTTTCGCCGACATAGAAATATCTACCCTGCCCGTCACTTATGTTCCCCGAACTATCTTCATACAGCGTGTTGTCCTTGCTCGGAATGAGTTGAATCATGTCGCCCGATGCGCCCAGCGCGACCGTGACCAGCGCGATCGCTCCTAAAATCGGGAAAATGTTGGCCTTGATCCTCATCAATATACTCCTACCTTTTCTTGAGATGATCCGCTATTGCGGAGGTCAAACAATCAGCGTGCATGAGTGACCTTTATTGGTCCACAGTCTCCTTCGGAGCCGAAATCTTCGCCATGTATTTCACGGGGTCTTTGCGAAAGACGTGAGCGCAACCCTCGCAGCAAAATCGCACCAGCCGGTTGGCGTGAACGAATTCAACCGCGCCGCCCATGCTGTCCAGACCCTCGCCGCTGACCACGCACTTGTCGATCGAATACGATTCCTTGTGTTTCTCGATCACGGCTTGGGCGAGCTCGGCCATGTATGGATCGGGCTTCTCCTTAAATTCCTCGGCGCAGCCCTCGCAACAGAAGCGGATCTCGCGGCCTTCATGGGTCACGACGGCGGGTTTGTCCACCTCGGCGAGCTTGAGTCCGGAAACCGGGCAAAAGTCGAGCGGATAGGCGTCGCCGGGATGCTCCTTCACCTCGGCCTTACCGGGTTCGGTCTGGGCGCCTGCTTCGTAAGAGCACAAGGCAAGGATTGACATCAGAATGACAAACAGGGTCTTGGCGCTATGTTCGGTTTGGGTCCGCATCGTAAAAAGCCTCCTTTACGCGGTGAGATCTCATGTTACATGTTCTGAAGGAAACCCCGTCATCCGCCTCCCATCTGGACTTATGCTAAACCGGATGAAATCCTTACGGACCTTATATACCAAAAAGCACGCGATAACCGGCTTTCCTTGAGTGCTCTTGACGTTAGATGGCGAAGGGGGGGGGACGACTCAATGCTTGATCGGAGCCGCGTGAACGTCACTCCTCGGACGAGCTCTTGCGCCTGCGGCGGGCGACGCGTAAATGTTCGCGGATTTCCTGAATCTCGGGACGCAACGTGGCTGCGATCGACAGATGATGGACGGCCTGGTCCCAGTTTTCCTTCTCGAACTCCTCCAGACCCAACCTGCTTTCCTGCTCGAACAATTGGTGTTGCTCGCCCTTGGTCTCTTCGCCGAAGGGCTCAGGGGGCTGGATCTCCGTAAAGGGTCCGACGGTGTCTTGGGGTGATTGAGCGCCCAGTTCAATCTCGACTTCCTCACCGGCGTGGAAGGCCTGCGCGGGTACCCCCTGTGAGCGGTTCGCCAGTGCTTCATCGTCATCCAATAGGACGTCATCGAGCGAGAAGGAGGCCGTGTCTTCGAAGGGGTCATGGTCCAGACCGCTCTGTTCGGTATCCTCACCGTAGGAATGCGTGTCCTCCAGGGGCGCTTGCGCCTGGTCGGCGACCGGGCCATCGTCTTCGACCGTCTCCAGCAGGTCTTCGGAAACGATCGGCGCATCGGCCGTGGACTCGGCGGGGACGGGTTGGACCGATTCGATCGTCTCGGAGTGAACCGCCGTGGTCTCGGTGACACCGGGAGGGGGCTTGTCCTGTTCGGCGGCAAACGAGACCATGTCCTTCTGGTCCTCGGCGGCCAAGGAATCGAGGTCCATTTCGGCGTCGGTGGTCAGTAGATCGGTCAGTTCCGCGTCCGGGAGCTCTGGCTCCTCGCCGAGGCCCAGATCAAGGGGTTCATCAGAAACCAGCGGCTCGGGCGAGGGCGCCTGCGCCCGGGAGACCGAATCCACCACGGAATCGTCCACCGAGATCGCGTCATCAAAGGCCATGGCCAATGCGTCCAGGTCTTGTTCCTCTTCGGTTCCCGTTGCTTCCCCCGATTCCAAGTCGACCGACGGTTGCTCGGCGGGTCCGAAGAGGTCCTCTTCCACGAAATCCAGCCCGCCCCCGGCTTGCTCGGTCGGCACTTCGGGGTGGGGACCTGGGCCAAGGTTGAGCCCGAAGACATCGTCCTCGGGTGCCCCTTCGCCGGGTTCAGCCGTCCCCAGGCCCGTGGTGCCTCCCCCTCGGGCCGAGGACCGGGGGTCGCCGGCCGTCTGGGGTTCGAGCTCGCGCAGCTCGTCGTCGCCCGGTTTGGTCGACCGGGGAGCGGCTTGGACCCCAATTGAGGACGAGGAAAGGATGTCGGCGCCCGTTTGCTCCTCGGGCGTCAATGTCCCGTCGCCGCGCAACATCTGTTCCTCCTTGGCCCCACTCCGCCGCCGAAGAAGTATCATGAGCACCAGAAACAGCGCCGCGACGCCAACAATGAGGCCGGCCATGTAAGTCCTCCAGCCCATGTCATCGAAAGACCAGGCGGACCGCGCGGCGGCGGGGAGGGCCGGCGGAGGGGGCAGGCTGGGGCGGGGAGTCGACGCCATGGCGATCACGGTCCCCTCTCCCTCTTCGACTGGCAGCGTTGGCGGCTCGGGCCCGCCGGACGCCGCCGGTCCCGTTTGGATCGCGCCGACCTGGGGGGGCACTTCTCCCGGAATCCGCACAAACGCGCTGAGCGGCGGGATCTTTTCCATGTCTACTTTGGGCGACCGGTCGCCCAAATGCCGATACGGGCGCGCCCTTTTTCCCTTGGGTTTGGTTTTCTCCTTCAGCCGGTGTCGCGCCATTGTCGGATAGAATTCGTTGATCGAGAAGTCGGTGAATTTATGCTTGGCGTCCAGGCTCAGGCTGATGACCTTCTCGAAGTCATGGAGGACGTAGGCCCGCCTGATTTCCTCGCGCAATTCACCCAGCAAGCGCAATCGATCAAGCGTGTCGCTCTGGACGAGAGTGGATTCAGGGGCAAACGGCGCGCCGGCCGGGACGTTTTCGTACTCGACGGCGGGCAAGGTAGGCAAATCGGGTGGTTGGGACGCGATGGTCGCGACCGCCGCGAAACCCATGAACCCGATTAATGCGACGAACTTTTTCTGGAGCCAGTTGAGCGGGTGAAGGGGCATCATCCTTGATCTACCTTTGGACGGGAGTCTTGGTAGTATGGAGCCGGTCCGCCGCCCGACGACTCCCATCTGCTATGAGTTTAACCATTAACACGATGACAGTCCAAGAATTTTCATTCGTTTTGGCCCCTGGCGCGGTTTTTTTTGTTCTTCCCATCCCCCGGCGGATGTCGCTACGATAGACCCGTTGCCGCGCGCGACCGAGGGGGCTTTGTCGGCCCGTCAGTGCGCACCGGACAGCCGACCGCCGGTATCGCCGGGAACCCCCTCGGAACGACCTGCGCGAGAGGTGACGAAGTTGTCGGCCCCGTTGGTCGGATATCGTCGTTCCAGGCACCCGCGCTCGCTGGAGGGGCGGGGGTCAAGGACGGTGCTCGGGAGTATCGGCGCCTATCGTTCATTCCTCTTCGTGTAGTCGGACTGCCCCCAATGTTGTAGACTTACCCATGATGTCCCCTAACGTAAAACAGCAGGACTGGTCGGCATCTTCAGGGCAGGTGGGGAAGTGGGCGGCCTACCCCGTGGTCTGTCGCCGCACAACCTACACCCTGGTGCTGCTGGGCTATCTGGCCCTGGCGTCCACCGGCGAAATCCATGTGATCGCCTCGGGCTTGTTTCTGTTGGGCTGGGGAATCGGCTTTGGGCCAACCAGACTCCCCCCGTGGTGGCGCGACTGGATGTCGCCCGCGCTGTTCTGGTTGACGCTGGGGGTGATCGGGGTGTTGGTCCTGCGGGCCCGGATCGACGGCTTGTGGTACCTGCTCCTGTTCCTGGGACTGGTCAAATGCCTCACGCTCAAGGCGCCGGTTGATCATCTGCTCGCCATCCTGATGGCGTTCTTTATGTTGTTGTCCTGCTCCATCATCACAACATCCATGCTGTTTGTAGTGTTCGTGCTGATCTTCCTTGTCTTGGTTACCATCGACCTGATCTTGCTGACGATCATCAAGGAGGCGGTCCATTACCAGTGCCTGAACGCCAACGGGCGCGCCACAGAATCGGGCTCGATCATGCCCGTGCGCGTCGATTTTATCGGCAGGATGATCATGAGCAGCCTCGTGGTCGGCACGATCGTGTTGGTCATTTCCTTCGCCCTGTTCTTCATCATGCCCCATTACGAGCCGCCCAACTTGACCAAGCCTTGGATTCGACGGGGTGAACATCAGGCGCAAAGCGTCTCGGCCTACAGCGACGAGGTCAAACTCGAACCGGTCCGGAACATCCAACTGGACAACACTGAAGTGATGACCGTCGAGGTAAGCTGGCCTGAAGTGAGAGCCCTAGGCGCAAGCTGGCGTCAGGGCTCGCCCAAAGCGCCGCTACCCACCCAACTGCGGCTGCGCGGCGAGGCCCTGGCTTACTACGACGAAGAGCAGTGGCGGAAGCATCCCAACGCGCTGGAATTCAGCTCAAGTCACTGGACAGAGGTTTCCCTTCCTCACCTCTCGGTCTTTCGCCAGCCCCGGCTTGAGTACGCGTTTCAACGCCAGAAGCTCGGATTGACCACCCGGGTATTCTGCCCGGGCCAGTGGGGTGAATTTCATTTTTTTGATCGGGGCCGCAAGCTGATTTACAACCAGAGCACCCAATCGCTCAGGGTCGCGTTCACAACCCGTTCTCTGATCCGGCCCAGCCCTTTCACGGGGGAATTCCATTACACGGCCTTTTCGGGGAGGGGGCGGGAGCACTCCCAAGACCTGAGGCGGTTGCTCGCGGAGAGAGAAGAGATTGCCGAACAGAATGCCCGGCACGCCAAACGCCCGGGTTTGATCAGCGACTGGATGGACCCCGCCTTGAAAATGCCGATCCACGAACGCGGGATTTACACACAACTGCCGCGGACCGAATTATCGCGTAAGCTGGGGGAGATCTCGCGTCGGCAAGTCACGGCGCCCACGGCCGAAGGCAAGACCCTCCAGCTCGTTGATTGGCTTCGCAGTGACTTTGAGTATTCTCTAGAGCTCGATAATTCCTCGCGGATGCACCCCATCGAGTCGTTCTTGACCCGGTCGCGCAAGGGCCATTGTGAGTATTTTGCTTCGTCCCTGGCCTTGCTGCTGCGGGCCCAGGGCGTTCCCGCTCGCGTCGTCTCGGGCTTCTACACGACGGATTACGCGATGGGAAGCGATGGGCGCTCGCGGCTTTTCACCGTCAAACAAAGCGACGCCCACGCATGGACCGAGGTCTGGCTGGATCAGCTGGGTTGGCTGACGATCGACCCGACCCCGCCCCAGCACCGCGGGCGGGCCGCCCAAGCAAGCATGAAGGTATGGTGGGGGGAACGGATGGCCAATCGCGCGCGCGGCGCGTGGCAGAAGTATGTCCTCGACTACTCCGTCGCCCAGCGCCACCATATGGTCAATGCATTCCTGACTAGTAGGTTTTTAAAGATGATTGAACGGGTGTTCCGCCCGATTGCCGGGCTGTTGCCCGACGGGATGTCGCTACGCTCTCGACCGGGCGCCGACACCAGGGGGCTCGGGGTGGTCTTCTATTATGCGGGGCTGGTCCTGCTGTTCGTGTTGCTGCTGCTGATCCTCGTTTATTATCGGCGCTCACGCCGCTTCAGGCGGCTGCATGAGGCCATGCGTTCGCCCGTATTCTTTATGAACCCGCTCATCGAGCGGCTCGAGGGCCTGGGTTGGCGCCGAGGGCCGAGTCAAACGCCCGCCGAGTGGATCTCGCGGATCGACCGCGAGACCGGCGGCCGATTTGACCTGCAATGGCTGCTGGAACTCTATCACCGCTGCCGGTTTGCGCAAATCCCCCCCACCGCCGAAGAACACGCCCGCGCCAACCATGTGCTGCGCCAGATCTGCCGCGGCCGGCCGACCCGGTCATAAGGGACCTACATCTTCTCGCCAACGACACCCCGAGTGGTCTCCGTCTCGCTCTTGGCCAGCTTCTTCTTGATCACTAATCCCATCCAGGTGATGAAGCCGAAGACGGCGACGAGCACCCCAACCAGCGTCCAGGGAACCTCGCCTTCCTTGAGGCCCTTGAAGAGGGCATCGGCGCCGACAACGTAGAAGACGGTTCCGGGCAGCATGCAAAGCCACGAGAGGAAAACGTAAGTCAAAAACCTGACCTTGGTGAAGCCGAGCCCATAGTTGAGCATATTGAAGGGAAACAGCGGCACCAGACGGGTGATGGCGACAATCAAGCCGCCGTACTGCCCCGACATCTCATCGAGTTTCGCGAACTTCTCATTGCGCGCCACCCAGTCACGGATGAAGCCGCGTCCATAATACCTGGCGATCAAGAAACACAGGGTCGCTCCCAATGTGGACGCCGCGCTGACAATGACGACGCCCAAAACCGACCCGAAGATGGCGCCCGCGGCCACCGTGAGGGCCAATCCCGGTGCCATCGCCACCGTGGCAATCGTGTAGATCAGAATAAACGCAACTGGCCCCCACGCCCCCAGCGATGCGATCCACTCCTTGAGCTGCCCAAGCCTATCGCCCAGACCAAGAACCTTGGCCAATACCAGCAGGGCAACGAGCACCCCAACCATTGCGATCAGCTTCCACTTGGCTTGCGGAGCGGAGCCGGCCGGTTCCGCGTTGGGCGTTGCCGCGTTTTGCGATTGCGTTGTCGCCATTGTTTGCTTCCCTCTTTCCAACCGATTCATTCAGGCCGCCGGGGTAAGCAGGCGTTGTTCCCCAACGGGGGTCGCCTATCCTCTTAGTCGCGAAACCCCTTTTGACCTAACACCGTTAACCGCCCCTGGATTCAGGTCCCCTCGGCGTCGAGCACGTCGCCGACCTGAATCCCCCGGCCGTTCACGAAGTCCCCCGCGTCCATCTCTCGCTTGCCTTCGGGCCGGACCCGCGTGACCAACAAATGGCCCGAGCCTGTCTTGACCATGAATCCAACCCCTTTTTTGATCGAGGTCACCCTCCCCGAGGGTTCATCATTGGCCGGCTCCAGCTCCTCGGCCTCATTCTCCCACAGCGGTTCGGCCTGCACGATGGACAGGCGCCGTTGACCCGCGATGAACGAAAAGGCGCCGGGCCAGGGCGTCATCCCCCGCAGATGGAGCATGATCTCTTCAGTCGAGGCGCCCCAGGAGATCAGTCCCTCGCCCTTCTCTATGGGAAACGCATAGGTGACCTTTTCCTTATCCTGCGGGGTGCTTTCGATGGTCCCACCCCGCTGCGCTTCGTCAATCACGCGCAGGAGCATCTCGGCGCCGACCGCCGCGCACAGGTTGCCGACCGACCGTGCGTCGTCATCGGGGAGAATATCGATGGCCTGCTGGGCGACAATCGGCCCCGCGTCCAAGTCCTCCTCGATCATCATCAGCGTGACGCCCGTGCGGTCGCGACCGTCGAGTAGGCAGCGTTGAATGGGCGCCGCCCCGCGGTACTCGGGCAACAGCGAGGGATGGATGTTGAGGCAGCCAAGGCGCGGGGCTTCGAACACCTCGCGCGGCAGGACCCGGCCATAGGCCACGACCACTCCCAGGTCCGCGCCACTCTCCCTGATGGTTTCGGCCACGTGTTCGGCGCGCAGTTTCCTGGGCTCGATCACTCTTAACCCCTGCCCCTGAGCCACCTGCTTGATCGGCGAGGCCTCGAGTCGACGCCCGCGCCCCTTGGGCCGGTCGGGTTGGGTAATGACCAGGATCACCTCGTGCGGGTTGGCGATTAGCCGCTCCAGCGCCGGCAGCGCAAACTGAGGCGTTCCCATGAATACAATCTTCATGCCCGGCCCATCCTCATAACGTCGAATCCATGATCCAAGCCGCGAAATTCAGCGACATCCGATCATCCCAGGAATCACGCTTCGAGAAAAGAGAAGAAAGTGGCGCCGCCTTGATCGAGAGGAAGACTTTGGTTTGTTCGGCGAGGTGAGCTTTTGGATCTACCGGCGGGACTGGATCATCGGAGCCCGTTGGGCCGGCATGAGGCGCGATAGACCGGCGATGCTGTGATTGGGCGCCCTCGGGACCGGTGGTTGCCCGTTTATCCGTAGAAGGTCCAGGTGCGACCGACTGAATTTTCGGCGGGACCGGTGATCGTCAATGTGCGTTTGGGGCTGAACACCGAGCCTTGTATGGTACTGACCTCCAGTGCCCAGTTGTAAGTCCCCTGCTCTAGATTCAACGCGATATCGGGGGACGCCTCGAACGGATAGGTCCCCTGTTCAAACGACTTTAGCGTGAATTCATCGAGCCAGACCGAGCCGGCTTCCCCGGTGTGGATACGAAGCTGGTTCGCTAGTAGGTTATCATAGGCGAACGTGAGATTGGCCGGTTCCCACAAGCCGCTTGTTCCAGGCAGCTTCTCGCGCAAGACGATTTCGCTGGTGCTCCCATTGGTGATCTCGGCGGAGACCGCGTTGATTCCGCTTGTCTTGTACCAGAACCGCCATTGATGCATTTTGCCCAGTTCCATGGGCGGGGTTTGATAGAAGAATAGGCCCCAGCTGGCGACGTTGTCGAGGTCGATCCGTTGCGCTTGGCCATCGTAGCCCTCGTCGACCGCCGTGCCGTACTGAGTCGCTCCATCCGAAACAATGTCCCAGTCGTCGGTCACCGTGCCTTTGGAATTCTCAAAGGAGTTGTTCTTGAGCAACTCCCCGGAAACCGGAGCGAGATTGATGAATGATTCGGGTTGCCACTTACCAGACCAGTCGCCCCACAGATACACACGCAGAATCCCGTAACTGGAAGTGATATCAGACGAGAAAGTGACATCACTATGCGATCCCTTATCATTCTCTGGTGAGAGGTTCTCAAAGGTAACGATATCGCTTCCGGGGGTCGGAGTCGGGGTCGGCGTTGGTTCGGCGTTGCCGATGGGTTGGGTTGTTAGGGATTGGATTTCGGGGGGGGGGGGGGGTAGGGCTCGGTTGTAGATGTGGATTTCGTCGAGTAGGCCGTT
>CAUZJO010000085.1:0-20877 GCA_963580245.1 Candidatus Sumerlaeia bacterium
GTGAGCGCCGCCGATCTGATGGCCGCCGATTATCCCGTCACGATCGACCCGGAAGTCGGAAGCAATGATTTCCGCATCAGCAATATGGGGCCCGACGGGAGTGCCGATTATGACGCCGTCACTCCCAAGGTCGCCTATAACAGCACGGACAACGAGTACCTCGTGGTTTGGCGGGCAGACGACGACACCGGGTCGCTGGCCGACGGGGAGAACGAAATCTATGGTCAACGGATCGACGCGGCGGGGGCGGAGATCGGATCGGTCTTCCGCATCAGCAATATGGGGACCGACGGGGATACCGCGTATGACGGCTACGGTCCGACCCCCGCCTACAACGCCACCGACAATCTATACCTGGTGGTTTGGGAGGGCGACGACGTCAACATCGCGGGGACGCTTGTTGACGGCGAGTCGGAGATTTTCGGTCAACTCCTGACGGCGGCCGGGGTGGAGACCGGAGTGGACGACTTCCGCATCAGCAATATGGGGCCCGACGCGAATACCGCGTATGACGGCTACTACCCGGACGTGGCCTGGAACGCAACCGACAACGAATTCCTCGTGGTTTGGGAGGGCGATGACGACTCCGGGTCGCTTGTTGACGGCGAGTCGGAGATTTTCGGTCAACTGATCGACGGGGCGACGGGGGCGGAGATCGGATCGGACTTCCGCATCAGCGACATGGGGGCGACCGACGGCAGCATCGACTTCAAGGCTTACAGGCCGGAAGTGGACTGGAACGCGACCGACAATCTATACCTGGTGGTTTGGGAGGGCGACGACGACACGGGGCCGCTTGTTGACGGCGAGTCGGAGATTTTCGGTCAACTGATCGACGCGGCGGGCGCGGAGATCGGATCGGACTTCCGCATCAGCGACATGGGGCCCGACGGGAATACAGGGTATGACGCCTACTACCCGGACGTGGCCTGGAACAGCACGGATAATGAGTTCCTGGTGGTTTGGCATGGCGACGACAACACCGGGTTGTTCGTTGCGAGCGAATACGAAATCTACTGCCAGCGTCTGCTCGGGGCCAACGGCACCGAGATCGACGGAGACCTACGTCTGAGCGATATGGGGCCGGACGGAACCCCCAGTCAGTTTGACCCCTTTTACGCCAGGGTTTCGTACAATGCCACTGATAACGTCTACCTGGTGGTTTGGGATAGCGACGACGACACCGGGTCGCTGGTCGACGGGGAGGACGAAGTCTACTTCCAGGTGGTCGCAGGCGAGACGGGAGCGGAGGTCGGCCCCGACGAACGGATCAGCGATATGGGGACCGATGGGGATGACGCGTCGGACGCGTCCGAGCCCCACGCGGCCTGGAACAGCACGGATAATGAGTTCCTTGTGGTCTGGTACGGCGACCAGGACGTCCTGCCGCTGATCGACGAGGAGAACGAGATCTTCGGTCAACGACTCGATGGAGCCGCCGTCCCCATCAAGGTGAGCGGCTATCTGGTGGACTAGGCGGGGTCTTGCGGCATACGCCTGAAGCCCGGTGGGTTGCCCGGCCCGGGACCGGCCGGAGCCACCCGTGAGGGATACGTCCACGTCCCGGGTTCCAGCCGACCGCGCGCCGGCCTCGGAAACACTCAAGAGTCAAAGAGTCGATCCCTGGTCGGAACCTCGATTCTGTTGGCGGCTTTCAATCGGCTATCCAGCTTAAAGCCCGATTTCTCTGGCCACGGCTGGTCTACAGATACATTGAAACACTCTCTGATCACGAGGTCAGGCCGGCCCCCTAATAACAGCCGTAATAAACCGGTTCAAAGAACTCATTGACTCAACCACCCGCGAGGTCAATTATGCTTCCAGCTTGAAGTAGACGCATCGGGTCCCCCCCCAGGGTTTGAATGAATCCGGCCATCCGGATTGAGCGTTGACGAAACCGTCTTCAGGGGCGGACAATGTTCGCGAAATCCTTATGGACGGGAGACGAAGATGAATTACCACATCATCGGCTTAAACGGAAGCGGCAGACTCACGGTCGCGTTGATCGTTATGGCGCTCTGCCAGCTTCAGGCGCAAGGCACTCGCGCCATTGAGAAAGGGGCCTCCCGCCAAAGTTCCAACACGCTCAACCTGGAGCCGCGGCAAGTCCAAGCGATGGCCTTGAACGAACTGATCGGCCTTGACGACGCGATTGAACTGAACCATCCGAACCATAGCGCCAGATTTAGCGCCAGCGGGATGCAATTTACGCCGCGCCATGGCCCCCAGTGGCAATGGACATTGACACGGGTTGCGACCACTGAAGGCCCCGTCAGCGGAGTCGTGACGGGGGAGATAACCCCTCGCGAGACCGCGAACAGGACCATTGATTATCCGCGCGGCGGAATTATCGAGCGTTACGTCCCCAAGGCAAACACCGTCGAACAGCAATTCGTCATCCCCGAGTCGCTCGGACTCGCGGCGGACCTGGTCATTGCGGGAGAAGTCTCCTGCGCGGGCGAATTCAGTGCCACGCGTCAGGGATGGACGTGGCGGGATGCGCAAGGCAATGTATAAAAAGTGCAATGAAGTGGAGCGGCTTTCGTCGGATCTTTTCCCGTTTTGAGAAGCTGGATGTTATGTTTGTCGGTTTTATCTGTTTCGCCCTTGCCGTCGACATGCTCCGTTTGTGTTAACAGGCCCTAAGCTTTTCCTGGTTTATGTATTTCCTTTACCCCCCCCCGTCCCGTCGGTGAATCCAACCAGGGTATTGCTCGAAAACATCCCCAAAGTAACACATCACGGCCATCCCAATGAGCTCAATGCGCTCGCTTTATCGTCTGATGGGAAGCGTCTACTCGTGGGAGATCGAGATGCGAAGCTCCGGCTTTTCGATTTGGATTCGGGAGACCTGATCAAGGAGGTTCAATCCAAGGAACACTTCGGCAGTCTTCAGTTCCTGCATCCAAGTGGCTCAACACTCCTTATGACAGGTAGACACGGGCCTTATCTTTACGATCTGAATCAGGAGATCGTGACAAAACATTTGAAATTATAAATAGGCTTTTCGTTCCGATCACGGATATCAAGGGACGGTCGATACTTGCTTACATTTCATTCCGTGGATCCATCGCAATTGTGGGGCCTTCTGTTCGAGAAGCCCATCGGTAAACTAGGGACCGAGGGGGCGTTTCACGCGGCATTCTCTCCGGACGGAACATCGGTCTTGACGGTCGACACAAAAAAAGTATTTGGATTCTGGGAGACGAAGACGGGCAGAGAATATTTCAGCGTTGACCGCTAGGATGCGCTCGTTTCATCCATCGCCTTCACACCATCTGGGGACAAGCCGGTTATCGCGTATAGTTTACATATGGAAGTATGGGATCTGAGGAATGGCCAGCTGACGGTTTCCTTTCTTCATCAAGACCGGGATGGCGGGTTCTTTGAAGTGGGATTTGTGGGGATAAGCATGAGCGCGCTGATGGGGAATGGGGGTCTCAGGGTATCGCCGGACGGTCGGTTTATCTTTTTCGCGGGTTCATCCGCGACGTATTGGCAAAATTCGTGCAGGGTCCGGATGCTGAACAATTAACACTGGCCGACATCGAGTTAACCCCTGATGGGCGTTTCCTCATTCAGAGCCATCATCAGGGACCGCTTTTGTTATTCACCGTACCGAGCGTTCAATAGGCATTGACCTTATCAACGCCGCTAAAGTATCTGAACATCCCAAGCGAATTCGGAGCCTCGCATGGCAAAGTCGTGCGACGCACGCGTCTCGCGGCTCCGTAAGATGCACCGTCACGCAATCTGAACGTGTCAAATACGTGGCGTCAACGGGCTATCCGTGATAGTCAGTGTTGACTCGTTATCCATCGCGGGAAGGGTGTGATGCGGAAAGATTCGGTTCATCGTTTGGTTTGGGTTTTTGTGTTTGGGGTGACGATGGGGTTTTTTGAGGCGGCGGTGGTGGTTTATCTGCGCAAGCTGTATCACCCCGATGGATTCAAGTTCCCCATGCTCACCTATGAAGCGTTCGATGAACTGTTGTTGGTCGTCGAGATCGTGCGCGAGGCGATGTCGTTGTTGATGCTGCTGGCGGTCGGGATGGTGGCGGGGCGGCGGGGGCTGGAGCGGTTTGCGTATTTTCTTTATGTGTTCGGCGCGTGGGACATTTTTTATTATGTGTCGCTTTATCTGACGCTGGACTGGCCGGCCTCGCTGGCGACTTGGGACCTGTTGTTCCTGATTCCGCTGCCCTGGGTCGCGCCGGTGTGGGCGCCGGCGATGGTGGCGTTGGCGTTTATCGTGACGTCCGTCGTCCTGGTCATCCATGAAGATCGCGGCAGGCCCTTGCGGCCCACGTTGCGGGAATGGTCGGTCGCCGTCCTGGGCGGGGTCGTGATCGTGATCAGTTTCTGCTGGGAAGGCCCGCGCATGATGGCCGGCGGGATTCCCCAATCATTTCCGTGGTGGATATGGTTGTTCGGGATGGTCTTGGGTCTGGCCACTTTTGCGCGAACCGCAAGGCGGGCCAACCGCGAGGCGAGCGCATGAGTCACGGCGCATTGCCAAGAGCCAACGCCGCACTCAAAGAAATAAGGGAACCTCTAAAAATCCGGTTTGCAGTCGTCCCTGCGGAACCCCAATTCGTTATCGGCTTGATTTCCCGCCACTTGCGTGGCGGGTTGAAAGCAATCGTCCCTGCCGGGACTGAATTCTTAGAGGCGCTCATAAGAAAGTGATGTGCCGGGCAGATAACTGCATTTAATCATCCACGGGGCCGGACCCAGGATAAGAGTTCAGGTCTTATCCGCGTGAATCCGTCAATTCCGAAAAATCCGCGTCCCATTTCATCACAGTCCCGCCTTTTCCCGATTCATTCCCCAGTACCACAATAGCCCCGCCAGCATCATCGCCAGGCCGATCAGCCAGTACAGCGGCTCGACCCAAAACGCCAGGAACAAACACCCGGCCAGCCCGACCCAGGCGAGCCAGGTGGGGTAGAGGCGGGCATGGTCGGGCAGGCGGATCGCGGCCAGGTTGGTGATCGCGTAGTAGACCAACACGGTGAAGGCGCTGAACGTCCAGGTCACGCGCACGCTGCCCACCAGCGTCAGCGCCATAATCACCAACCCGACGGCGATGACCGAGACGTAGGGGGTGGCGCCGGAGCGGTTGATGCGCGCGCAGGCCTCCGGCATGTCCCCACGCCGCGCCATCGCGAGCATCATGCGCGAGAGCCCCAGGATCAGGTTGATCAACACGCCCGCCAACGCCGCGAGCGCGCCGACCGATACGATTTTGGCGACCGGGTCAAAACCGAATCGGCCGGCGGCTTCCTGAAGCGGGGCCATCGAATCATTGGTCGCCCAGGCGAGGACGTCGGAGCCCACGGTGCCGATCGCGGCGAACGCGATCACCACGTAGAGGGTCATGGATACCGAGAGCGTGATGATCATGGCGCGCGGGATCGTCCATCTCGGTCGACTCACTTCTTCGCCCAGGGTGGCGATCCGGGCGTAGCCGGTGTAGGCGACGAACATCAGGGCGGTGGTATGGAGCAACGCAACCGTGCGTTCCTCAACCGCTTCGTTCGGCGACCGGAAGAACGGGGAGAAATATCTCCAGCCGTTATATTGGAGGAGGAACCAGCCGCCGAGCACAAACAGGAACAAGGCGAACAGCACAACGGAGACAAGCAGCACGTTTACCTGGGTTGTCCGGCGTATCCCGCACAAGACCAACAGCGTCACGGCACCGACCAGGATCGCGGCCAGCGGGACCTGACCCAGATGGGACTCGACCTGAATCATTCCGAGCAGGTAACCGGACAGCCCCAGCGCGGCGGTCGCCGCCGAGGCGCTCTTGGCGCAGAGGAACATCCAGCCGGCCATGAAACCGAGCACCGGATTCAGTAATTGATAGCCGTATTCGTAGGTCCCGCCGCTGACGGGGTAGCTCGCGGCCAGCTGGGCGCTGTTGAGGCCGTTGCACGCGGCGAGCGATCCCGCCAGCACGATGGCCAACAACACCGCCGGGCCGGCGATGCCGGCTCCGATGCCGATGCTGACAAAGACCCCCGAACCCAGAATCGAACCCAGGCCCAGCACGACGGTCCCGAACAGGCCGAGTTGGCGTTTTAGTCGTTGCGGCGTCACGGGGGACTCGCTTGAACGTCTCGATCGTGTTCGGCGGGGGAGTGGGCGCGGGATAGATCACGCAAGATGGTTCCGGCCAAACCCGGTCCCTCGTAGACCAGGCCGGTATAAATCTGCACGAGCGAAGCCCCCGCTTCAAGCTTGGCGCGCGCGTCATCGGTGCCCATGATCCCGCCCACGCCGATGATGGGCAGCTTACCGTGCGTGGTTTTTGAAATATGCCGGATCAACTCGTTGCTGCGTTCGGCCAGGGGGCTGCCGCTGAGGCCGCCTTGCTCATGCGCCCGTGGATCCCTGAGCCCTTCGCGCGCGAGCGTCGTGTTGGTCGCGATGACGCCGTCGATCCCCGCGGCGATGACAACTTCGAGCATTTCATCGACTTCCCGCAGCGTTAAGTCCGGGGCCATCTTGACGAGCAAGGGGCGCGGCTTGACGCGATGTCGGTCGCTGAGTTCGCCGCGTAGCGTGGTCAACCGGCCGACGAGTTCCTCCAGGAAAGCCCGACCCTGTAGCTCGCGTAATCCGGGCGTGTTGGGCGAACTGATGTTGACGGCGAGGTAATCGGCATGGGGATAAACCGCTTTCATCAGCTCGGCGTAGTCCTCCATCGCGGCGTCAAGCGGCGTCTCTTTTTGCTTGCCCAGGCTTACGCCGAGCACGAAGCCTCGGCCGCGGCCTTGCAGCCGACGCAGGCGCGGCAGGGCCGCCTGGACGCCGCCGTTGGGAAACCCCATGCGGTTGACAAGGGCCCGATCCGCCGGCAGGCGAAAAACGCGGGGCTTGGGATTGCCGGCCTGGGGACGGGGCGTGAGCGTGCCGACCTCGACGTGGCCGAATCCCAGCGCCGCCAGCCCCGCGGCGACGCGCGCGTCTTTGTCGAACCCCGCCGCCACGCCCAGCACGTTGGGGAACTCGAGGCCGAGAACTTGCACCGGACGCGCGGGGACCGAGCCGGCGATCGCCCCGAGGATCGAACGTCCCGCCGGTCCCGTTCGCTGCGCGGCCGCGAGCATGCGCGTGACCCAATCATGCGCCGTTTCCGGCTCCAGCCTGGAGAGGATCGGGAAAGCCAGCCTTTGGTAGAGTTTCATGGGATGGTTAAGGCTTTAGTCGTGGCGCCGCTCCGGCCGGGCCCGGCGTTGCTGGGGGGGTCGTGTCGGCCGCCTGCCTCAGGTCCTGAATCGTAGCCTTTTCGCGCATGGCCAGAATCGCCAGCGGGATGTTCGACTGCAGCTTGCGCCGTTGAAGGCTCTGGCGGATATATTCCTGGTTTTCCGCGAAGACCCCCTCGCGAGCCGGACGGGCACCGATCACTTTCACGATGCTGATTCCCGCGTCGGTCTGAATCGGATCGCTGATCTCTCCGACGTCGAGGTTCCAGATGGCCTTATCGATATCGGAGGGGAACGCGCCGCGAGGGTTGAATCCCACGTCGCCGCCTTGAGCGGCGTTGGGCAGGGCCGATGCTTCGCTCGCGACGGCGGCGAATTCCTCCCCGCCCCAGATCCGTTCCAGGGCTTGCTCGGCGCTATCCCACAGTGCCTGTTGCTCTTCCTCGGAGGCGGGCAGGTCCGGGTCGCGAGGGTCGATCTCGCGGCGCAGTAGGATGTGACTGGAGCGGCGGGTCGGGGGGACCGCGAAGTCCTCTTTGCGTTCCTCGAACGTCTCAAGGATCTCCTCGAGCTTGGGGTCGATCGGGCCCATGTGCCGTTCGACGACCCGCACGACCGCAAGCCGTCGGCGAATTGCCGCGCGGACCACCTCCTCGCCACGGCCGGATCGATTGATCAACTCGGCGAAGTCGCCGCCTGCTTCTTCGACCTGGGCTTTGATCTTGGCGTATTCGGCCTCGACCTCAGTCGAGCTGATCTGTTCGCCTTCGGCGTTGACGGCCTCGGTGAAGAGCACCTGTCCAATCAGACGTTCCAGGGCCTCCTGCTCGATGAATTCGCGGACCTCGGCCCGATCGGCGGGCGAGTCCTCATCGAGTTGGTACTTTCTGAGCTGCAGCGGATCGTTGAGGGCCTTGTTCGCCAGCGCATTGAGCATCCCCTGGGTCAGCGGGCGGCCGTTCACCTTTAGGATGACCGTCGGGTCATTTTCATCGGCCGGTTCGAACAAAGATACGGGTTGGCGCGATTGGGAAGGGGGTAACGGGCGGTCGGCGTCGGTTTCCCCGACTTGATCGCCTTGGGCCGCCGCCATTGCGACCAGCAACAATTGAACGCAGAACGCGACACCCCCGGGCGCCGGGCGCTTATAAACCATAAGAAGACCTCCCCATGCGCTGATTCCGCCGCTCCGATACGTACCAAGCACCATTGTCCCACACTTCGGGCGCAACTTGCCATTGGTTCGGATTGGCGCCGGAGCGGGCACGGGCGGGTGCGTCTCGGGGATTCGCGAGATCTACCCCCAGACTTGGAACACAACGCAGTTCTTTGGCTCCCTGGAGGGGAGCAATTTGAATAGCCAGGGGTAGGAACCCCTGGACATAGGGCCCCCATTACATCACGACCCTGAAGATTCTGTGGTCCGCGGCGAGCATTATTTTTGTTTTTTTTCAATCGACACCCATCATCGAAGCTCGTACGTTGACGGCTGAAGATCAAAAAAAAGGAAAAATAATGCTCGCCGCGGACCACAGAATCTTCAGGGTCGTCGCGATGTGAGGACCGCGAACCGTGGATTGCACCCACGGCTAATCACATTGGACCCCTTCGGGGTCGAGGACGAGGACGGAATTGATTTGTGACTCCGACCTCATTCCTAGAGCGAGGCCGTCCTTGATATACGACCGCTCGCTACCGGATCGTATTCATGAGATGGATAGGGCGTGAGTGAATCTCCCGGCGCCAACGCTCGGCATTGACTGGAACGATGGAATACGATCCCCTGAAGCTTCCTGATCCGGAAGCATGGCTGGCGTTCGATGAGGGGAAGCTCATTGAGTTGGCCATGGATTACCACAGGCGCATGGATGAGGTTCTGCCAAATACGAGGGTCCACGCCACGATCCACGTGATCGTTGAAAACCAATTGGCCATGACTGAGGAGATACCCGTCCAGCAGACCCTGAACAGGCTTATGGGCGAGGGCCTGGACCGGCATGACGCCATCCACGCCATCGGCTCGGTGCTGATGCTGCATTTGCACGATATGATGACGGGGAAGATCAAGGGCCCCGATCCAAACGAACCCTACCACGACGAATTGAAACGGCTGACGGCCGAGAAATGGCTGCGAAGCGACCCTTAGGGAGATGCGCCCGAAGCAGGACCGGCGGCCCGCCGTTGAGATGTTTCGAACCTCAATCACAGGCGAGGGTCTGCCGTGCGTCTCGAGATTGGATACGGGTTGCGTGGGATTGGTTCACGGCTGTCGGGCGCGTTTTGGGCGGCGCTGCTGTTGCTCGTGGCGGTGTTCGTCGCCGATACATGGACAACCTTCAGCGCGGGGGCCGGTGCCCGTCTCAATGACCTCAATCCACTGATCCGGACTCTGTCGCCGATGGGGTATATCGCCAGTGCTGTTGTGCGGGGGGGGGGTGTTGCCGTGCTTGTGCTGGTTTGGTTTTGGCCGGGGCATCTACGGCGCCGCTTCCCCGGTCATAAAGCCTGGGCGTTGCTGATCCCGTTTGCATTCAGGGACGCTCGCCGCTACTTCGGCGTCAATCTGGTCCTGCTCGCGGTCCCGCTCAAATCCGTTGCCGTTTGGAACAACATCCAGGTCCTGGCGGGGCAAAACCCGATCCTCGGCACGCCGGGAGCCTTGGGCCTGGGACTCGCCGGGGGAGTGTTGTTGTCCAACTTGCTTCTTTACCGGCACGTGTTGACGTATCGTCGATCGCTCCCGCGCACACGTGACTGAACCACCAACCGACGCTAAACAAGGAAGCCACGGAACCGGCCGCGCCGCATCCCACGCGACCGAATCCCGATGCCAACTTGGCGTGGGACCCACCCGAACAGGGCGCATCTCACGGCTCCGCGAGATGCGCCGCTGTCGGCTGGGGGCACGAACCAAATCTGTCCTCGTGCTCGACCCCGTAGGGGTCGAATGTGATTAGCCGTGGGTGTCAACCCGCGGTTCGCGGTCCTCACATCTTCACAACCCTGAAAGGGTTGAATCATAACGTGACGCGGTCTGTTCGACCCTTTCAGGGTCGTGACGTCTTGGAACCCCACGACCAGGGGTTGTCACCCCTGGCTATTCATATTGCTCCCCTTCAGGGAGCCGGAAAACTGACTTGTGCACCCCACGAACATCCCCGCCCTCGGGGGAGTTGACAACATGCTCCATTACGCTAATATATCTTCAGGTGCGCCCTGAGATCGGGTTCGATGATCAGGGGCGCATGGAAAGAGGTTCAATGCGCCTGGCGCCCAAGAAAATTGATAGCCTGGCCGAGCTGATCTTCGAGGCATTGACCTCCAACGAGCAGGTCGAACTCCAAGAGGGGCGGGAACGGACCGTCGGTCTGATCCGGCGGATCATCACCGACGATCTGCGCATGGAGGAGGAACTCGAGGAGGAAGCGCGCCAGATGCTTGAAGCGCACAGCGGCGAAATCCAGCGCTCGGGGGCGTCCATGGAAAAACTGGTGCTCAAGACCAAGCAGAAACTTGCGCGGGAACGGAAGCTGGTGCTCTGACGATGCGGCTGTCCGAAGACCGAATCAACGCCATCGCCTACAAAATCGCCTTTGAATTGGTCAAGAAGCGCGTGATCAAGAGCCAACATCGGCTTTCGCAGGTCACCGCTTGGGTTGAAAAGCCAATCCTGGACGACCTGAGCCGCGAGGAGGAAATCGAGGAGGAGGTCCGTCAGACCCTGCGGAGCATGAAGAGTTGTCCCCCCGAAGGCTCCTACGATTACCAAGCCCTCTTTCTGCGCAAGAAGGAAGAGCTGGCCGATCGGCGAGGCTATCGTATTTAGTCCAACCAAGGCGGGGCGGTCAGGGCTTGATCGGCCGCGAGGCGAGGGACGGCCCAATGGCCGGGCAACACATCTTCCCCGAGCAATTTAACTTGTCATGCAAATAGGGATCGACGCCCGCTATCTTGGGGCCGCCCATTCGGGGCTGGCCCGTTACAGCGAGAACCTGCTCGAAGCTCTGGCCCGTCTCGACCATGACAATCGCTACACCGTTTACGTCCATTCCACGCTTAAGCGTAAACTGAACTTGGGCGATAATTTTCGCCTCGTCCCTATCCGCGGCCGGCCCCATTCGATCCGCTCGATGCGACGGCTGGCGGTGGCCGTGCGGCGCGAGCCGCTGGACCTCTTTCACGTCCACTTCCCATACGCCCCGCGCCGGATCAAGTGTCCGGTCCTGTTGACGGTTCACGACCTGCTCCCCTTCACGCGCGAACAATCTGAGTTCGCGCGGGGAGGCGCAATGGCAAGATGGTTTTCTTCGTGGGTGTTGTATCCCCTGGCGCTGCGGCGCGCCAAATGGATCATCTGCGTGTCGCGAGCCACCCGCGACGGCCTGGCCCGTCTGTTCCCCGATACGTTTCACAAGGGCATTGTCGTCCCCTCAGGGATCTCCGAGGCGTTTCGGTCGCCGATCGAGACGGCCACGCATGAACTCATTCGGTCGCGCTTGAACCTACCCGGGCGATACCTTCTGTACTCAGGCTCGGCCCGCGCCGACAAGAACGTCGAGGGGATGCTGCGGGCCTTTGCCCGGCTGCGTCAGAATCACCCCTCGCTCGAGTCATACCACTTCATTCTCGACATCTCGGGACGTCAGTACAGTCTGAGGCCGATCATGCGCGCCATCGAACGATTTGAACTCTACGGGAACGTGCGGATCATCCGGGACGCCGGAGACGAGGAACGGCGCGTGCTGTTCGAGGAGGCCGAGCTTTTCGTCGTCTTTAGTCGCACCGAGGGATTCGGCCTTCCGATCCTCGAAGCACAGCTCTGTGGCGTTCCGGTTGTCGCGGCGGATTACGGCGCTCTGCCCGAAGTGGCCGGCGAGCACGGCGCGCTGTTCGTGGATCCGGACAATTTGGAGGAGTCGGTCCGCGTGGTTGAACGTGCCCTTACCGACTCGGAGTTGCGGGCCTATCTGGTCGGACAGGGTCTTGAAAACGCCCAGCGCTACGAGTGGGGCCGAACCGCTCAGCGGGTCCTTGAGATTTACCAGCTCCTGTTTCATCCCCGGGGCCAACTCGATCCCCCTCAACGGACCCGCTGGCTTCAGAATCTGATCGGTAGCCCGGGGACGGGTTGAATCACGGACCCCGCAATCCACATCAGCCGTTTCGACCAAGGGCCGGCCATCGTATTAAATGGCCAACGGGGTCGGAGCCGTTCCCGGTTGGATGACTGGACCGAGTTTTGAATTCCGCTCTGATCATCTCGTTCGTTGAATGGGCGGGCGCATTCCAGAGGCCGCATCACATGGCGCTGGGGCTGGCGCGTCGGGGCTGGTCGGTCACCTATGCCTGCCCGGGCTACCTGCACCGCCGGGCGCAGACCGTGGAGTCGGGGTTGGCCTTGCCCGCGAGCTTGCAGGTCGTCCAACCACCGGCGCTGCCGGGCGCGAACCGGCTCAAGATGATCGGAAGACTCAATCGATGGCTGATGCAGCGAGAGTTGAGATATCCAGGCTCAGGGCCGTGGGACGTCGTGATCTATAATGCCCCCCACTTGTCGCCTCTGGTCACGCGCTTGCCCGCCCATTTCCGCGTCTTCGATTACATGGACGATCTATCGGCGATGATGCCCACCGAGCCGAGTTCCGGATCGCCGGAGGACACCGCCCTTGGCGTCGCCGATCGAGTTTGGACAGGGACCGCTTCGCTCGCGGACCGAATTGCGGGTCGCCACGAACATGTGCGTTTTATTCCCTGCGGCGTTGACGCCGAGAGGTTTGCTCATCCCGACAAGGCACAAATGGAGAAGGCCCGGGGCGATCTTCCCGTTGGGCAAGGCCCCGTGGCCGGTTACTTCGGCGTGCTCAACGAACGGTTCGACATGGAGCGCGTTGAGGCATTGCTGCGGTCCGGTCCCTGGCGCGTCCTGCTCATCGGTCCGACAACCTCCCGGGCCCCGGCCCTGCCGGACCATCCCCGACTGCGCTGGATCGGCCCTCGCCCCTATGCCGAATTGCCCGCGTATCTCGGCTGCTTTGACCTGGCGCTGATCCCTTACGACACACATGGACCGCATCGGTTCCTCTACCCGGTCAAGGCCCTCGAATACCTGGCCGGGGCCATGCCGGTCCTCAGCACGCCGCTCCCGGACATCGTTCGGTTCTTGGGGGAATTCGTGGAGTTGGCCGACTCCGCCGAGGATTGGTTTGATGTGGGGCAACGTTTGTTATCCGAACTCGGACCGGCCCAGGAGCGTGCTCGCCGGGGGCAAGCCTACGCCCAATCGCGATCATGGGACGCGATGATTGACGAGATGTGCGAAGAACTGGCACAAGTCCGTCCATGACTCGCCCCAGCCAATCCGGTCACGTCTTTGCCCCATCCTCGGCCCAACCGGGAGACGATCGGCCTTCCGCCCCGATCGATATACGGGTGGCCCATCTCCTCGATGGCCGCCATTTCGGAGGGGCTGAGCAAATGGTGCGGCGGCTGACCCAAGCCTCGCCGCGCCATGGGATCGAGGCATGGGCCTATTGCCTGGCCGAGGGACGCCTGGCCCAGACGTTACGCGAGGAGGGTTTGCCGCTGCGGGTCTTTCCCTCCTGTTGTCGGTTTGATATTAGGGCCATCGGCGCACTGGCACGGGCGATCCGGCGCGACCGAATCGAACTGATCCAGGCCCACACAAGCCGCACCCACCTCATCGCACGGCTCCTCGCCATGCGGCTCGGCATCCCGAATATCACGACGATCCACTCGCCCATTGCGCTCGACGAGAACCGAGGTTTCAGCCGTCACCCGTGGCGCGCGCGCATCGAACGGCTGGGCCGGCGCTGGACGGACCACATCTGCACGGTCAGCCGGGAGGAAACCGAACGGCTGGCCCGCGAGGAGGGCGTCCCTCGGGATAAACTGAGCTGGATCCCCAACGCCGTTCTGCCAACTGAGCCGCTCGATCGGGATGGCGACCGCGCTCGACTGCGACAGTGGCTCCGTGATCATAACTTGGCCGATGACCGGTTCACGGTGGCCATGGTCGCCCAGATGCGCCCGCGCAAGGGTCCCGAGGTGTTGTTGCGGGCTTTCGGCCGCTGGCTGCGCGACGGCGGCCAGGGGCTGCTTCTCATGATTGGCGACGATGAGATGGTGGACGGCTCCAGCTATCTTGAGGGGCTAAGGACCCTTTGCCGGCAACTCGGCATCGATGCTGCAGTCCACTTCACGGGCTTCCTCGATTCCCCCTGGGAGCTGGCCGCGGGGGCCGACCTGATCGCGCTTCCTTCACTGTTTGGCGAGGGGCAGCCCCTGGTGCTGATCGAGGCGATGAATCATGGGGTGGCCATCGCGGTTTCGGACACGGCGGGCAACCGGGAGACGGTCGTCACCGGACAAACCGGCTGGCTCCACGCCCCGGGCGACGACGCGGCCCTTGCCCGGCACATCGCCGAAGCCGCCGCCGACCCCGCCGCGACGCTCGGTCGCGGGGATGCGGGGCGGCGGTTTTGCCTGGAACGCTTCACCATCGATCACGTCATGCCCCTTTATCGGGAACTTTATCTTAAGCTGGTCGGCGCTCGACACACCCATCCATGACGCAGGCCACCGCGATGGATTCCGGACGCCGACGGACTCACCGCTCTGACCGCCGCCGGCGGAGCCACTTAAACATCTCCGGGATGAGGAACACCGGAACGGCGAAGAGCGCCATCAAGCCCCAATCGGCCCATCCCAAGGCCGTGGTGTGGAGCATTTTATGCATGAACGGGTTGTAAACGGCCAGCAGTTGGAGCCCGAGGTTGAAAACCCACGCGGTCAGCACCCAGGGATTCGAGAAGAATCCGATCGAGGCCAACGGTGACCGAAGCGACCTGAAATTGAATACGTTCATCTTTTCAGCGAGGATCAGTCCGGTGAAAGCGACCGTGCGCGCCACATGTACGTCCGCGCCGATGGCCAGGTAATGGTGAAACAACCACAACGTCGCCAGGCCCATGTAGGTCCCCAGCGTTAAGATCATCGCGAACCCCAGCCGATCGAGGACCGGTTTGTTGACGCCGCGCGGCGCGCGTTGCATCACGTCCTTTTCAGTCGGTTCCACGCCCAGCGCGACCGCCGTCAGGCCGTCGGTGATCAAGTTCATCCACAGGATATGCACGGGCAGCAGGATCAGCGGACCGCCGAGCACGATGTTGGTCAGGATGGCGACAACCTCGGCCGTGTTGGACGAGATGAGATAGCGCACGAACTTCTGGATGTTATCGTATTGACGCTGGCCTTCTTCGACCGCGCCGATGATGCTGGCGAAGTTATCGTCGGTCAGAATCAGATCGGAGGCGGCCTTGGCTACGTCGGTGCCGCGTCGGTCCATGGCGATGCCGATCGCGGCGCGTTTGAGTGCCGGGGCGTCGTTGACGCCATCGCCCGTCATCCCAACCACGTGCCCCTCCGCCTCGAGAAAGTCCACCAAACGCATTTTGTCCTCGGGGGCCGCCCAGGCGAAGAGCACGTCGCGCCGCGCGAGACAGTCCCGCAATTCATCGTCGTCCATCGCTTCCAATTCGCGGCCCGTCACGACCCGCTCGACCGGCAAGCCGATGTCGCGCACGACGGCTAGGGCCGTAGCGCCGGCGTCGCCGGTCGCGACGATGACCTCGATCCCGGCGCCGCGGGCCAGTTTGATGGCGTTGGGAACCTCGGCGCGGGCGGGATCAATGATCCCAACCACGCCGAGCAACGTCTGATGGCTCTCCACCTCGTCCTCGTCGAGAGGACCGTCGGCGGGTAGGGTGCGGTGAGACAGCGCCAACCTGCGCAGGCCGTGGTCCGCCATCTCCTGATATGCGTGGGTGAAGCGATTCCGATCTTTGTCATTCAGTTCGCGTTCCTCCCGGCCGTCCAGGATGCGCGAACAGCGTTGCAGGATCACCTCGGGGGCGCCCTTCATGTAGGCGACCGCAGTGTTGTCGGGGCGGCGCTCGATGAGCGTCATGCGCTTGCGCACCGAGTTAAACGAGAACTCGGTGTCCGAATACCGCTCCTCGTCGCGCTCCATCCCGGCCTTCCGGGCGGCGACGAGCAGGGCGGCTTCGGTCGGATCGCCCAGCGCGGCCCATTGATGATCGGCCATGGTGACCAGCGCGTGATTACAGACCATGCCGGCGTAAAGCAGCACCTTGAGGTCCGGGCGGTTGTCCGCCTCGAAGTTGCCCTTGGGTTCATAACCCACGCCCGCAGGATGAATGAAAAGACCAGCGGAATGACCAGCGTCGAGAACGAGGCCGTGGCGACCAGCGCGGTGTACAATTTGGCATCGATGATGCCGGATTGCAGCAGGATTTGAGCGACGACGATCTCCATGGTGAGCCGCGTGTTCAGCCCAACGCCGACCGTCAGGGCTTCACGCAGGTTCATGCGCCCCAGCGGGACCATCAACAACACGCCCGCCATCTTACCCACGCTGGCCGGCTCTTCGGAGTAGAGTACAGGTTGCATCAGCAAGCCCGCCACGACGGCGCCCAGCACCATCCCCAGGCTGGCATATTCGGTGAAACCGCCCCAGCGTCAGCATCACGAGCATCGCGACGAGGACGATGTTTTGCGGCCGGCGAGGAAGCCAACGGACCAGGCGGGCGATCAACCAGCGATATCCGATCCAGGCCACGAGGCCGAACAAGATGAGGGCGCCGATGATCTGCAACGTCTCGGTCAGGACTTGGTTTTCGCCCCCGTCGATCCGAACGCCAATCCATACCGAGACGACCGTGATGAGGAAGACTTCCAAGACGTCGTCGAGCGTTCCTACACCGATAATGAACTGTCCCACGCGGGTGCGGACCAGGCCGAACTCGTCCAAAATGGGCACCACGACGGCTTTGGCCGTGGGCATCAGGGTCAGGCCGATTACAAACGCCAGCAACCAGCCGTAGCCCAATAGAATCATGACCAAGAAACCAAGTATAAACGGCAAAGCCGTGTTGAAAAAGGTCACGCGGATCACGTCAGGGCCCAACCGCCGCAGCTTGACCAAATCAAGGTTGGTCCCAACGTAAAAGAGCAGGAACAGCACCCCTAACTGCGCCAAGGTGGTCAATAGCAGGTAGGGCTCATGCTCCAGCAGCCGTTCACCGAGCGGTGTGTAACGCACCACCATCGCCACCAGCAAGCCGGCGATGATCTCCGGGATGCGGATGCGCGCGAGCAGTCCCGCGATGACCAGGGTCAGCCCGAACAGCACGGCGAGATCAAGCAGGATCTCAACGACCGGGGTTTCCATTGGAACCTTCGGCTATCGGTAGTTCGTCGTTCATCAAGCACCGATCCCAACGATCACAACAGCCAATCCGAGCGCGACGCGCCAAGACCGGACTCAAGGGCGAGTGGTCGGGTCAACTCGCTCATCCGGCCAGCCCCCTCAGCCATACACCCACGACATAGGCCAGCACGGCGGCCCCTCCGCCGAGCAGCAATGTCCCGGCGGAGGATTTCATTAAGGGGTGGTGGACGATGTGACCTTTCAACAGCCCGATGCTGAAAAACGTGATGCCCGTCGCGACGGCGCTGATCTGGAAGGTTGCGCTCGCGCTCAGTTGGGCGGAGAAGAACAAAGGGACCAGCGGCACCAGCCCCACGATGACGAACGCGGAGAACGTCATCAAGGCGGCCCGCAACGGAGCGGGGCCGTCGAGGCGCAGACCAAGCTCCTCGGTCATCATCGTCTCCACCCAACGCCGGGATCCATCGTGATGACCTCCACGACCTTCTCCAAGAGGTCCCCATCGAAACCCTTGGCCCCAAAGATCTGCCGGAGCTCCTCGCGCTCACCGTCCGGAACCAGTTCGATGTGCTGTTCCTCGGTCTTCCGGGCCCGTTCGGCGACTTCCCCTTCGGATTTGGTCGCCATGTAATTGCTGGCCGCCATGCTGAATCCGTCGGCGAGCAAGTTGGCCGTCCCCAGGACGATCGCCACGCCGCTCGAAAGCCCCGCTGCCCCCGCCACGACGGCGAACGTCGTCACCGTGCCATCGACCGCCCCCAGGACGAAATCGCCCAGGTAGCTGTGTTTGGCGCTCTCGGCCAGGCGCGTGGCGATCGCCCGCGGGGTATGCTCGCGCTCGAGCAGGTGATTCTTCTCATCAGGCGGCATCTTGCATGGACCTCATCGTCTTTCACGGTTTGCTTGCAGAATGAGGGATCGAGTCAGGCGTCCGGTCTCGACTGCCCCCTACCCATGGGAGTCATGGATGATCCACCGACCGGGCGCAACACCTCGCCGCAACAACGACTTTGCGTGCAATTCCCGTTCAAAAACATGGCCCATGCGTTGATCGGTGCGGGGGAAAGCGGCGATCTCACCACGCCATCCGGCGGTGAGCGGCGGACTGGATCTCCGCGAGCGCCTGCTCGGGCGTGAGCTGGCCGAGAACGGCGGCTTGGAGGTGCGGGATGAACGTGGTTTCCATGAAGCCGGTCGGGACGGGCGGGGTCCAGTAACGCGCGGTCGCCAGGATCCCGGCCAACGGACCTTCCGCGGCCCCCGCCGACGCGACCCGGGCCGACCGTCGGGCGGGCGTGGCCAGATACCAGCCTTCGACGTCTTGGGCGATTTCAGCGGAAGTCAGATAGCGCGCCAGCCCGTGCGCCGCCGTCTCTCGCCGCCCGTCTCCACTCGCGACGACCGCGAAACACCCCACCGCCCCCGTCGTAATCGGTTTGCCCCAGCGACCCACCGGCGGCGGCAGCACGCGGAACGGTGCCCCCTTGCCACGCAACTTGTGGATCAACCCCGGCGAAGTGAGCAAAAATGCCACCCGCCCATCGATAAAGCCGTTATGCGCCTCATGCAGATAATCAGTCCCAAAACTCGGCGCCAGCAACCCCCGCCGCCGCAACCCCACAACCTCCTCCAACGCCCCCTCAAGCCCCGCCGCAAGCCCCAACCCCGAACCCTTCTCCCCCGAAACCAGATCTCGCCCCTCCCCAAACAACGGCCCGCAATGCAGCGCCAACAGCGGCGACCACTCGAACAGCGGCGGGCGGGCGGCGGCGTTCAGGCCCCAGACCGGTCGGCCCGCGGCGTCGGTGTGCGTGGCGCGCTCGAGCGCGGCGACGAATTCGGTCCACGTCCAGGGGCGATCGTCCGGCGGCACAATCCCGCGCCGCTCCAGGATTTCGGGGTTGGCCACCAACACGACGGCCGTCGACCACAGCGGCCAGGCCATCAGTCGCCCCCCATCATTGACGGCCTCGAGCGTGGCCGGGCTAAAGTCACGTCGATCGGCCTGCGTCAGGTGAGTCCCGATCGGAGAGAGCATGTCGCCATCTCGCGGCATGAAGGCCGGAAGTTGGTCGTGAGCCAATCGAAAACAATCGATGCGCCGGCGCGCCAGGAAGGCGGTGCGCAGTTTGAGATCGCCCTCGCGCCCCCAGGGGATGCCGACAACGCGGACCTTGATGCCGGGCCGACGTTGTTCAAACGCGGCAACGGCCGCGGCGGTCAGCCGAGTCGCCGCTCCCGTCCCACCCTGGATGTAGCCGCGTTGATACAGGTGGATCTCAATTTGGCCACCGGCCGCGGCGTTATCAATTTCACGCTCACAACCCAGAGCCACGATCAGCGGCGAGAAGAATAGGAAAAGAAAACGATGGCGATACGGTGATCGTATTCGACGGTTGTGTCTCAACGAAAGCATTCTTGGGTGCAAATCATCGGGCGAAACCGGATGAACCTGTTGGCGGTGGTCGAATCGGAGGCGCGCGCGCGGGAGATTCAACCCGACTTATGAAAAGCTAATTAAAATAGATACGCGCGGCGTGATCGTCACTGCCCGCGCTTCGAGCGCCGATTGCGATTTTGTATCCCGTTTCTTCGCCCCGCCGTGGGGAGTTGGTTGGTTGAAGCACCATGTCGGTTAGGCTTGTTGGCAAGTCGTCACCACTATGAGATGAGAACGCGGGAATCCCCACGAGACTTAATCCTCAATAATACGCAATCGCCCGGCCCGGCCCGCCGTGGCAGTCTTTGACTTTAACGGCGGCGAAGATGAAGTAGGCGCCTTCGGGCATTTGGCCGACGTGGGTGAGGTACTCGACGCCGACCATCCCGCGGCTGCCGAGGGCCCAGTAGGTCATCAGGGCGCGACGCGGATCGACGCCGCCCAGGCGCGGGCCGTCGGTCGCGACGCAACGGATGCCTTTGTCGGCCAGGTAGATGATGGCGTCGGGTCCGGGGGACGGCCAGCCTTCGCTCTTGCCTTCGAGCGGGTGGACCATGCAGGCGTCGCCCGCGGCGTTGGCCTCGAAGTACTTGTCGCTGTGGTCGCTATGGAAAACGACGACGTCGCCCGGCTCCAGCTCGCCGTGCCGGTTTTCGTACGCCTTGATGTGGTCCACCGTGATCTCGGGCGAGGCGGGCCAGGCGTCCTCGTCGGTCGTCCCAACCAGCCGCCGCACGTCGATCACGCGCGCTCGGCCGCTGGTCTGCGAGATCGGCACCTGTTCGGTCGTCACGCTGCTCGTCCCGCGCTGGCCGTATTCCTGTTCGTAGTCGGCGAGCCATTCTTGCACCTCGGGAGCGTAATCGTCGTTGTCGAACCCCTTGGGCGGCAAGGCGTAGGCGGGCGGCACGAGGTGCGTCCCGGCCTGACTGTCGAACAGGTGGGTGTGAT
>CAUZJO010000086.1:0-20814 GCA_963580245.1 Candidatus Sumerlaeia bacterium
CCCCACGGTCAACCATAGCGCCCGCCCGCGCGAGTGGGCGCGCGACGATGACGGCGACGGCGTGCGCGAGGTCCATTGCAACACCATCGAGGGTTTGTGGACGGGCGTGCGCAATTTCCTACGCATCTTTCGCGGCGTGAATAAAGTCTATTTGCAGCAATACATTGCCATCTTTGAATGGACGCACAATTCCAAAAAGGTAACCAAGGAATTCCTACGCAACGTCTTGACCTGTAAAACCCCGGCGCTTGTAGAATGCCCAACCACTTGAAGGAAGGGCGCATCTTGACACTACTACCGATTGGTGAGGGAATGGTGGGGTCGCCTCGTGTCGGAGGTTACGATGATCCCATTGAAGTGAGGCCTGTGATGATGAATGAGAAACCATGCCCAACCGTTTCGCCTTTGGCCCAGGTCGAAATGGAAACCCTGGCCGAAGGACGCGAATGGATGCGTCGCAGACTCCAGTCAAAGTTTCAGCGTCTGGCGCATTGCCAAGGGGCGATTCCCCCCCCCTCGGCGACCAGCCGCTGCGGCCCGTGACTTACCGGCCGCTGACGATCACGACCTCGACCGGAAAGGTCGCGATTAACGCCGCTTAGGGACAAGACCGCCCGACGGGCCGTTGGCTGTCGCCGGTGCGCGAGCTGTGGGGGCTTGAACCACACCAGGTGATGTCGCCGATCCTGGAGGAGAAAATCCGTTACACGGCGACCGTGACCTACTCCTTTGAGCTCGCCGCGCGGCTGGCGGCCAAGTGGGATTCGCCGGTGGATGATGCGGTCATCCACGACCACGCGCGGCGCAAGGGCACCCAGGCCATGCGCGTGGAGCGAGCGTTGTCGCCCGATACCCGCGGCGAAGTAGTAGCCGAGGCCAAACGCGATGCGCCGCCCGAAACGTTCTCGCTGGTGATCATGATGGACGGCGCGATGCTGCGCGAGCGCGGACCGGACTGGGGCCTGAAACCGCCGCAGACAAAGGCCAATCGCGGCGCCTGGCATGAACTCAAGGGTGCGATTATTTACCGTCTGGGCCAGCGCATGAATACCCAATCGGGACGTTGGATGATCCTGGATAAATGTTATGTGGCCTATCGCGGCGAGCCGTTCGAGTTCGGCCGACGCGTCCACGCCGAGGCGTTGCGTCGCGGCCTGCATCAAGCCGAGAAGGTCTACGTGATCGCCGACGGCGCGGTTTTGATCTGGAACATCGTGGCCGATCGCTTCGGCCAAGCCACGTGCGGTTTGGATATTCACCACGCGAGCGCGCATCTGTGGGCCGTCGCCCACGACCAGTTCGGCGAAACCGGCACCGAGGCTCGCGTGTGGGTCGAGCCGTTGCTGCATCAACTCAAACACGGCGCGGAACATGATGTGCTGCAAGCCTTGGAAAACTTGCGCCAGACGCGCGCCGAGCGTGAACAACCGCGCCGCCCTGTCACGCAACGCGAGATCAACTACGCTGCAAATTCTCAAACCAATTCAACCAGAACCGCGAACACCTGCATTACGAACAACTGCATGCCGAGGGCTGCCCGATCGGCTCGGGCGCGATGGAGTCGACGCGCAGCCAATTCCAAGACCGCTTCAAACCCACCGGCCAGTTCTGGACCCTGCGCGGCGAACAACACCTAATGGCCCTGGACCTGGCCCGCCGCAACAACGACTGGGACGAAATCTGGACCATCGGCGTGTAGCAGTGTCGAGATGCGCCCCCATTTAGGCGGCGTAAATAAATAACCCTTACAACCATCTTTCTCCATTTTATTATAGTGCAAATGAACAGCGATGACCAGTCTCATTCAATATTTTTCCCGTGTCTGGCCGCATTTGGATGAGCACGCCCGCCGCCTGGTGGCCGCCGGCAAAGCCGTGGAGCTCGGCCATGGCGGCATTTCCCTGGTCAGCCGCGCGTGCGGCTTGTCCCGCATCACGCTCACCAAAGGCATTCATGAATTGCAGGGCGCGCCACTTGCCCCGGGCCGGATTCGCCGGGCGGGCGGCGGACGTCGTAAACTGACGACCAACGACCCCGGATTGTCGCTCGCCCTGGACGGCTTGGTTGAGCCCTTGACGCGCGGTGATCCCCAGTCCCCGTTGCGCTGGACTTGCAAGAGCACGCGGACGCTGGCGGCGGAGCTGTCGGCCCGGCGCCATCGGATCAGCCATGCCAAGGTCGCTCAACTCCCGCGCGATTCGGGCTATAGTCTGCAAAGCAACCGGAAGACCGAAGAAGGAAGGGATCATCGGGATCGGGACGCGCAATTCCGGCATATCAACCGAGCGGTCAAACGCGCGTTGCGGGCGGGAGACCCCGTCATTTCCGTGGACACTAAGAAGAAGGAAGTAATTGGTAATGATCAACACCATGGCCGCCAATGGCGGAAGACACGGACGGCGGGCAAGGTCAACGGCCACGACTTCCCCGGCCCCGATGTCCCCCGCGCCTATCGGTACGGCATCCATGACATGGGGCGCAACACAGGACTGGTCAATGTGGGAACCGACCACGACACGGGCGCGAGCGCGGTGGCGTCGATTCGCGGATGGTGGCGCGCCGAAGGACGACAGTTGGTTCCGTGAGCGCGGCGGCGCCGGCAACGGCTGGCGTCTGCGCCTGTGGAAATGGGAATTGCAGTGCCTGGCCGATCAGACGGGTCCGGTCGTGATGGTCTGCCATTTCGCGCCGGGCACGAGCAAATGGAACAAGGTGGAGCATCGCTTGTTTTCCTTTATCACGTCGAACTGGCGCGGCGAGCCGTTGCGGGACGATGAGACCGCCGCGGGGTTGATCGCGGGGACGAGGACGGCGAAAGGATTAAAAGTGACCTGCCGCTTGGATCGTCGTAAATACCGGGTCGGGCGTAAAATCACAGATGAAGAGATTGCCCAGGTCAACATCAAGCCCGGGCGATTTCATGGCGAATGGAATTACACGATTCATCCGGGTCACAAAGTCGAGTTGTAAATGTTATTTCTTTACGCTGCCTAAGTGCTCCAAAGGGTTCAATCCGGGACTCATTCAGGGGTTGCACCTCGGGTTCTATCAAGAATCCTGATCGTGATGAATCTGGCACGATTGGACAAGCCTTCTCTTTGGGTCGCTTCCACGCTGGACGCGACAGTTGATGCTCGATCCTGGATCACCACATGGAATTCATTTTCCAGATATCAAGGTTCTTAACCTTGGTCGCGCCGCCGGCGGAGAACAATTCGATTCCGGAATCTTCTTCGTGCGCTGAAAAGCCCTTGGTATAGACGACCCAATCATTGGCGAAAACTTCCATGATATTTCGATCGATGAAGATATGAAGCCGCAGCGAGGACTCGCCTTCCAGCAGGTCCGCGGGAATCTTTTCGCCGTCCACGACCAGGCGATTACCATCGCAGGTGATGGGAATAAAGCGAGTCCCATCATCCGAGCGGCACACCCTGAGTCCGAAGACCTCCGCCGAACCCGGAATGAATTCGACCTTGATCTCAAGCATGTTTTCCCGCATGTCGTTATACAGTCGGGATTCATCCATGAGATCCAAGTTGGAAGCGGTGACGTGCTCGCCGCGCAACGCGGACAGGGCTTCGATCGGCCGCTGGGCCAGCTTGCCGTCCGGCCGCAGGCTGATCACGCGCGGCAGGGAGCTGCCGCCCGGCGCCAACCCGATGTAGATCATCCTGCCGTCCTTGTCCCTGAAGGGCGTGCAGCCATAGAATTGACCCGTATATTCGGCGTGGCCGTGCACCTTTGGGATGTGTTTTTCCGAGCCGACAAAATCAAGGAAACCATGCACTTCAGGTTGGAAGATATGGTTATCCCAGTCGAAGGCGCCCGTAAAGTACTGGGTCGGCCCGAACGGCTCGAAGACGACGACCCATTTGTCCCCGAGCTGAAACATTTCAGGCTCCTCCCACCCGCTCGTCTCGGCGGTATAAGGGATGCTGACAAACTCCCACTCGACCAGGTCGTCCGAGACGTGCAGGGAAAAACACCCCCGGTATTCGTCGCCGACTTTTCTCTTGCCGCCCAGGACCATGTACCAACGATCTTGATACTTGAACACACTGCAATCCGTCTCGTGGGTCATCGGATTCACAGGCGTTTCCGTAACGACCGGGTTGGCCTCGATTTTCCGCCAGTTCAACAAATCCGCGTCCCCCACGGCCGTCATCTGGTCCATTTTGCGTTCCGAGCTGCGGCTGGTGTAGAACACTCTCGGCACTCCGCTGTCATCAATCACAGCGGCCCCGGCGGCACAGTAATGCTCGCCGTTGTCCTCAGATGGCCAAATCGCGACCGGTAGGTCTTCCCAGTGGACCAGGTCTTTTGATCGCGCGTGTTTCCAAAACTTGTGGGGATAAACGATTTTTGCGGGATCCCAGAACGGATCAAAAATCCAAAAAAGGTGATAGTATCCGTCATGATAAACGCACGTCGGGCCGCCGAAGCCGAAGACGGCCGGCCTGTAATGGTAACCACGGCGGGGCGCCGCCGCCTCCTCCTCCCTCTGGACGTTCTCATTTGCCCGGCGCAGGATATCGGCGTTGTGCAGAAGATCTTTCCGTGGTCGGTCGCTCTGGGTCAACTGATCGATGCAAATGAAGCCGTCCGGCGCGCGGCTGTTATCGACGATTCGAATCTGAATCGTTTTGCCCTTCAAGGACCGGACATCCCAGGTGGCCCATTCCATCCCGACGTTGCCCCGCGGCGACAGGCCCGGTCCAGTTGTCGTGCGGAGCGCGACTTTTTTTCCGACCGCCATGTTTTGCAAGTAGGCGTTCAAGGTTCCAAAGGTGTACATCAGCTCATCGGGATCCGCGAGGAGTGTCACGATACATTCATCCCCCCAAAAATCCTTTGGTTGTTTCGTTTCCCGTTTGCCGAGGTGATATCCGCCGCCGATCAGAAAGTTGATATAGTCCCGCTCGACGACAAAAGACGGCGAGATGAGCACGCCCGTCGCCTGACTGCCGCCAAGATGGGAGGAAATGAATCTTTCTCCCAGGAAACCTGAAACCCAAGGTTGACCCGCGAGGCCTGCTCGCGCCGGACCGGGGCCGAACGCATCTCCCGACACATGCCAGGTTCCAAAACCGTCCTGTTCGAAATCACCGATGAGGATATCCCCGGCATCAGCGGATATCACAAGCAGGAAAATCAATACGATACAACTGATGATGAATCTCATGACTCACCTACTCTTATCTGTTCAGTGATCATTCTTACATGCGTACTCGTGATAATGATAATTACCATTTCAATCTTCCTATTTCTATTAGTTTACATTACGGCCATGTTGACCCGGCCTATTCGGATCATCTCAACCGAGACTCCCCGTTTGATCTTTCATGAGGCCGTCTTATCGTTCCAACTGAGGTGATTCTCATCACTTCTCGACTAAGGTTCAAGCGAATTCCGCCCCAGGCGGGCTTCTCGACGTGATTGCCCTCAGAACGGGTGCCTTGTTTACGTGGGACATGACTTTTATTCAAAACCAGGTTGACCACACGGAGCGCCGGCGCTACAGTTGAGCCGCCGAATAATCCTATGGAGAAGAGTGGCTAAGTGCCGCAGACTATATGTCTCTTTAGATTCACACATGTTCGTAGCCGCACGGTACAGCTGAACTAACTCATGGAACTAATTGACTGGCTCATCGTCCTTATCGTCAACGGTGCCGTGATCGTCTACGGCTTTTATCTCGCCCGTGGGACGCGCAGCAGCAACGAGTGGTTCCTGGGTAATCGGGCACTCGGCTGGTGGGCCATCGGGCTGTCGATGTTCGCGACCAACGTCGACAATTTCGATATCGTGTCGAATGTGGGCCTTACTTATAGAGAAGGCATTCACGTCCTGGCCGCGCACGCGTTTGGATTGTCCGTTGGGGGCATCCTGGCAGCCTTTTTCGTGATTCCGACCATCTATCGCGCTGGCTATTACACCAACTCCGAGTACCTCGAGGATCGCTTCGGGCCGGCGACGCGGGTGATCAGCGCCCTGATCCAGATCGAGTACCGCACCTTCGTGCTCGGCATGATGGTCTACGCGATCTACCTGATGCTGACGACGATGATCGAACTGCCTAAAGCGACGTCGTGGTCGTTCGTCATCTTGCTGGTCGTCTTCGCCGCGATTTACACGGCGTGGGGAGGCTTGAAGACGGTTGTGATGACCGACGCCTTTCAGAGCGTGATCTTGATGGTCGGCACGCTGGTGATCTTCTTCGTCGTGTGGAAGGCGGTCGGGGGTTGGTCGGGGATGCTCGCCACGCTTGAGACCATGGTCACCGACGATGGAGAGAACGCGTCAAAACTGGTTCACATCGGCCAGTACCGGGGGACCCACGGTGCCACGTCGCCCTACCTCGTCGTCTTGGGCTGGGTGATCATATGCTGTGGCTATTGGACCGTGAACCACACCCAAACGATGCGCCTGATGGGATCGCGTTCAATCTGGGACATGAAGATGGCGGTGCTCATCGGCGTCGGTTTGAGCGTGCCGGTCATGATCGCGGTGCTGCTCCTCGGGCCTTTCGGCAGGGCGTTGGACGCGAATATCGAGCGCCCGGACCAGCTCTTCCCCTATCTGGCCAAAGAGTATCTGACGACCGGCTTGCGAGGCGTGGTGATCGCCGGCCTCGTGGCGGCCGCCGTCAGCACGTTCGATTCGATCAGTTCGGCGTTGTCGGCGGTCTTTACAAGGGACATTTACGCCCGGTTCTTTGTTCGCGATCAGCCCGATAAACACTACGTCGTCGTGGGCCGGATCGCCACTCCGGCCATCCTGGCGCTCGGGTTCGTCTACCTGCCCTTCATCATGTCTAAGTCAACGATGATGAGCGCCTTCACGTCGATGATCTCGGTATTCGTGACGCCTTTGGTGATCGTCTACGTGGCGGGCGCCATGACGCGGGCCCACCGCCGTAGCGGACTCATCGGGCTTCTGGCCGGTTCGACTTATGGCCTGGTCGCGTTCCTGAGCAGGGAGGCGCAAGAGAAGGCTGAATGGGTCATAAATTGGATTCCGGACTGGACCGCTGCTCTCCCCAACTGGTGCGTGGGACACTGGGAGGCCTACATCTGGTCGGTGGGCTTTACCGCTCTGGCGATCGCGATCGTGACGTTGTGTTACGGACGAACTACGATCGAGGACCATTCGACCCAGTCGGGCGTGGGCGGATGGCTCGAAAGAAGCCGCCAGGAGCTGTCGCCGGTGCGTGAACACCCCTTCAGCCACGAACTACCCGTGATATTGCAGCCTCGGTGGTACGCGATTTTGCTCCTAGGAGTGACCGCCTACCTCGTCTTTTGGGTTTTTTGGTAAGGCGCCGGGACGACATGGCGCGGCACGGGTTCAGCCTTTGTTTGCCCACCGATCTCTCCCCGCTTATGACGGCAATTCAGGCGCGCCCGAGATATAGGGTTTCAACGCGGCGTAGATGGCAAAGTTCATGGGAGTATCGATTCCGTGCTCGCGCCCCACGCGGACGATCGTGCCATTGAGAGCTTCCAACTCGAGGCGCTTCCCATTGATCAGATCGTAATACAACGAAGGCCGATGAGTCGGCGGCACTTTATTGGTTACGAAGTCCAGTATCTCGTCAAAAAACCCCTCCGATAGTGTGACGCCTGTGGCCTCGGCTACCGCCATCCCCTCACGCAAGGCTCTCACGCTCATCTCTTTGGTTTCCGGGCACGCGAGCACCGGCCCGGAAGGCAGTCGAGTGAGCACCTCAACGCTCGCGAACGCGCAAAACGCGACGCACTTTTCCCATATGTGGGTGAGAATATTCGACCGCAGTTCGACCTTGGCTCCCGCGTTTTGTAATGTCTTGACCCATTGCTTCAGACGCGGGCCCACTTCGCCCTGGCGCTCACCAAAGATCGTCACGCCCTCATTGCGGACATCGATCACGCCGGGCTTTTCAAGCACTGAATGCAGGTAGCTCGCGCCCGCGAAGAAGTGTCCGCGCCCCACTAACCGTTCGATCCGGTCCACGCTATCCACGCCGTTCTGCACCGATGTAATCATGGTGTCGGAGCCCACGATGGGCAGGATCGACTTCGCCGCCGCCTCGGTGTCATAGGTCTTGACGCAGAACATGAGAAAGTCCACCGTTCCGATTTCGGCCGGATCATCAGTCGCATTCACGGGGATGTTGAATTCCGCCGAGCTCACCGGCTTGACCGTCAAACCGTTGGCCTTGATCGCCTTCAGCTGCTTTCCCCGAGCGATAAACGTCACATCCTCCCTGGCCCTGGCCAGCATCCCTCCATAGTATCCCCCCTGGCCTCCGGCCCCTAGGATGGCTATGCGCATGGTTACCTCCTTCGATCTTTGACCTGCGCCCCGTTGAGGCACACAATCCCTTGATCCATCAGCACGTACTCTGCCCGGTCTCGGAAACTCAGTCAAGGCGTTAAAATCATTGAGGATCCAGTTTTGCCGAACCATAATATGGCCATTGACCCGCATATTCGTTATCGGGTTGGTTTGGCATGAGCGGTTGGACGTTTTACGGAATACGTACATCAGCGACATGTCTCAGACTTAACCAAAGAGGAATCCACCGGGTTTGAATCACCCTGTGTTGAACTGATCGTTTACCGATGGGAGCATCAACGCATGAATTGGATTCGAGATAAAGTCATGAGCGGCAAAGTCATCTCCGGAACATTTTTGAATCTTGGTTCAAACGTCATCGCCGAGATGGCGGGCAATGCCGGTTTTGATTACGTGCTGATCGACATGGAGCATGGCGCCGGCGACCAGGACGCGCTCGTCCCGATCCTCCAGGGGGTTTCGGCCACGCGGGCCGCGCCGATCGTCAGGATAGCCTGGAACGAGCCGCCGCGCTTCAAACGCGTTCTGGACATGGGCGCGGCGGGCGTCATGGTGCCGCTGGTGAACAGCGCCGAAGATGCAAGGCAGGCCGTGCGGGCCATGCGCTATCCGCCGGCGGGGATTCGCGGAGCCGCCGGATCGAACCGCGCGGCCAATTTCGGCAAGGGCTTCATGCAATACTTCAAGGAGGCCAACGAAAAACTGCTGTGCATCGTGCAGATCGAAACCGTTGACGGGCTTGATCAGGTCGATGAGATCGCGTCGGTGGATGGCGTCGACGTGCTCTATATCGGGCCAAATGACTTGTCAATCAGCATGGGAATCATCCGGCAGTTCGATCACCCTCGAATGCAGGAAGCTTATAAGAACGTCATCGCGGCCTGCCGACGGCATGAGAAGCAGGCCGGGATTCTCATCTCGCAACCCGAACAAATCGGCGGCATCGTTGATCAGGGTTTCACCTTTATCACCCTGAGTTCGGACGGAACGAATCTGGCCAACATTTTTCATCAGCAGGCCGCGGCGTTCGAGCCCTACCGCGCATAGACGGGCAAGACCAACGAGACCGGCTCGCGTCAACGCGCGAGCCGGTCTCCGGCAAATCGGGCCTCAGCGACCTTTCCAGACGGGCTTGCGTTTCTCCACAAACGCCCGCGGACCCTCCCCCGACTTCCAGTCCTCGGATTGGCGCAGCTTCTTAGACCCCACCGTGTCGTACAAGTCCCACGCCCGTTGTCCCTCTTTGGCCGGGTATTCAAGCGGCAGATCCAGGCTCTTGGTGATCATCTCCTTGACAACGCGCACCGCGACCGGTGAGTGCTCGTTGATTCTATCCGCCAGCGCGATCGCTTCGGGCATGAGCTGCGCGGGAGGCACGACCTTGTTGATCAGCCCCAGCCTCAGGGCTTCCTCGGCGCTGATCGATTCTCCCGTCAGCAGCATCTGCGTGGCGATCTTGCGAGGAATGTGCCGTGGAAGGAAGTGGATGCCGCCGGACCCGGGATAACTGCCGACGTTCCTGATTTCAGGCATCCCAAAGCTGGCAGTCTCAGAGGCGATGACAAGATCACAGGCCATGGCAATCTCCAAACCCGCGCCCAGACAGTAGCCGTTGACGGCCGCGATAATGGGTTTCCATAGCTCCCGGTGGACCATTCCGCCGGCCTGAACAAGCGAATCGTTGGCGTCTCGTTCCAGGTCGGTCATCGCCTTCTGTTCTTCGGTCATCGAAGCCATGGCCTTGATATCCGAGCCGGCGCAGAAGGCCCTATCACCCGCGCCGGTCAAGATAGCGGTCCAAACCTCGGGATCTTCCATGAAGTCGGTCCAGATGTGGAACAGCTCGGTATTGGCGGCAAAACTCACTGCGTTCATGACCCGGGGACGATTGATGGTCACGAAGGCGATCCGGTCCTTCTTCTCATAGAGAGCGTACTCGTATGCCACGCCAGCCTCCCTTCATGCCTCTAAACCACCTCTTCGTTCCTGAGCGCAACGATCTCCGCCTCGCTGTAGCCGATGGACCTCAAGACCTCGTCGGTGTGCTGACCCAGCGTGGGTGGAGCGCTACGCACCTGCGCCGGAGTCCGCGAGAGCTTATAGGGTATACCCGGCAACTTGAGGGGTCCGATCGGACTATCCACCGTCAGGACCATGTCATTGTGCAACACCTGTGGATCGCTAAACACTTCCGCAAGACTCTTCACCGGCGCCACCCACAGGCCCTCTTTCTCCATCAGCGGCAACCACTTCGCGGTCGTCTTCCCGCTCAAAGCCTCCTCGATGATGCCCTCCATCTCGGCCCGGTTCTGGTCGCGCTTCAAATCGGTATCAAAGCGCGTATCCTGGCTCAGATCAGGGATTCCCAGCACTTTCGATAAACCCGCGATCATATGGAGACTCGAGATGGTGATATAGCTGTCTTTGGTCTTATAGATGCCGTAAGGGGCCGTTAGATAAGGGCATGCGTGCATGGGCGTGCCGCGTGGGCGCTCGACCCCCGTGTTCATATAGTGCACCGCCATCTCCGACAATGCGGCAACCGTGCTGTTGAGAAGATTCACCTCGACTTGCTGCCCCTCGCCACTGACCTGCCGATGATAGAGGGCCCCCATCACGCCAAAGGCCCCATACAATGCACCCATGAGGTCGGAGATAGAAAACCCGATGCCCATCGGCCGCCCGTCCGCGTCGGCGTTGACGGCGGCGAATCCACCCAGTGCCTGCGCGAGTAGATCCTGTCCCGGTTTGTCGGCGTAAGGGCCGTCCGTCCCGTAGCCCGACGCCGAGGCATAGATGATGGACGGCTTGATCTTGCAACAATCTTCGTATCCGAAGCCGAGGCGCGACATCACCCCGGGCCGAAAGTTCTGGTACACCACATCGGAACGCTCGAGGAGCCGTCGGATGATCTTTTTTCCTTTCTCCTGTTTCAGGTCGACGCAGATGCTTTTCTTGTTGCGATTGTGAGCCAGAAACGTGGCGGCCAGGAACGGACTGTCCTCCTCCGTCTTGCCGTATTCGCCATGAGCCCCGTAACGCACATCAGGCAGCCCGGCGGGCGGCAGCCTGGGCCGCTCCACTTTGATCACCTCGGCCCCCAGGTCACCCAGCATTTGCGTCGCGTGGGGTCCCTGCATCATGATCGAAAAATCCAATATCCTTACGTTCTCCAAGGGTAATGCCATCAGGTTCCTCCACGCATGTGAGCATGACCATCCCGCCGCCGAGCGACCATCCATGCACTTCAACCGGCAATCCGTCTATTGAAGCCGCGGATTACGTAACCGTAGTTCGCCGAAATAGGCTCGCCAACGCAGGCTGGGCTCACTCGTCCGCTCAGGGCCCCTTATCTAACTCAATCTGCCCGGCAAATGGAAGTCTTTTCCGTCGTGGTCGCGCTCGAACCGTACTCATCTAAACCATGGAATTGGGAGAAGCGAGATATGAGGCGCCAACGGGAGCAAACCGGCAGACCACCCAACCCGGCGCGCCGACGGGCCGCAAACCCTAACGCGTTTGCTCTCGGTTAATCGACCCCCCCGCCTCCCGATGCAAAGCCACGCCTTGCTTGACCAACTCGCTCTGGACCTGGCTTACGTCAACATCGCGCACGCGCACGCCGGAATTGCTGGCGATCGCCGCAGCCACGCCGGCGGCCTGCCCCAATGCCCAGCAATTCGGAATCTCGCGCATGAAGACGTGCGTGATAGGGTCACTGCAAAGGTTGCGCCCGGCGGCCAGCAGGTTGTCCAGGCTCGTCGGCACCATGCATCCAAACGGGATCGATACGTTCGGATGGCGCGGACTGGGAGGCGGCGAGAGGCCGATCTCATCGTCATAAACCTTGCCCCTGCTCCAGAAGTCGCGCACCATCTTGGTCACGCCCTTCAGCCTGCGACTATGGCGCGTACCCATCTGAGGCGCCGTCAACATGAGCCGCGCCTGTTCGAAACCGGGCAAGTTGTTCCGGTAAAAGTCGAGCATGATCATCATGCGCTGGCGAGATAGGATCTCGACCTTCGTCAAGTCTTCAACATCAATGCAACTGTACCCGCTCAAACGCGGTCCCAGGAACAAGGCCCTGTCGTTGCCCGGCACGACGTGCGGTCGATCGCGCACCCCAACCTCCTGTCCGCGTTTCATGATAGCCCGAAACTCATCGGGCTGTTCACGACGAAAGTCCAGATACCGTTGTATATCCGTCCCATCCCAGAGAAACGCGACGTTCATCCGATGGTGATTGTCTTCCTTGACGATATTGGACTCGAACTCCGCCCCCGCCAGGGCGAAGATATCGCCGTCGCCCGTGGCATCGATGACCGTTTTGGCGAGTATGGCCTGCCGGCCGGACTTGCTCTCAAAAATCACGCCACGGATGTCGTTCCCATCCTGGACCGGCGCCACGGCCCAGGCGTGCAGCAACAGGTTGACGCCTTTCTCCAGGAGCAAATCAAACGAGGCGTTCTTCAGCATCTCCGGATCGACGGTCGGAGACCAGGTGATCGTGCCATGAAAGGATGCCCAGCGGTCATTCCAATAGTCGAGCAACTCCTGATTCTTATTCGGCCCCCAGAGCTCGGCCGGCGGGCTCACCAGCGCCTCTTTGGGTATCCGGTCAAGGATGTCGTTCGCAAACCCGGCGATGACCTGCCGGCCATCCCAGTCGGTCATACGATCAATCCAAACGACAAGCCCCCCCGTCGACATCCCCCCCAGGTGGCCGTACCGCTCGACCAAGATGGTGTCCGCCCCCATCCGCGCCGCCGAAGACGCCGCCGCACTGCCCGCGGGCCCGCCGCCGACGACCAGCACGTCGCACTTGCGGAAAACCGGGATTTCCCTTGCCGGTTCGGTGATTGTCTCGACGGACATATCTTAATCTCCCCCCCGATCGCTTCGCGGGCGTTAAACTCCGGCGGCCCCATAAGAATATCGAGCACCGACGCACACCGGCTTGATAACACGGACCACACAGTACCAGTCATGAACCCTGACAGGCGCCCATTCGCCGCGCGCCGCCAGGTCGTCGAATCGCTCGGATGTCAAGAACCCATTCGCCCTCGTTGATCTTCAGCCTGAGGACGCCGCTGTCCTTACCGAATATCCGATTACGGATCATATCGAAAGAGAGCGGTATCGAAAACGGAAAAAAACCGCGCCAAAACCGCGCTCTCCGTTTCGGTCTACCTCGTTTTTGATTGTTGATCGTATCCCGGCCAGCTTCCTCCACCAAAGGCTATGGCCGGCGGCGGATGGCGAATGACTGCGCGTCCCCTTCCTCACCCGATCCCCGAAAACCGAAACCCGAGACCTGAGACCCGTTCATTCTCCCCCCTCCCCCTTCTTTTCCGCCCACAAATCCCGAATCAACCGCTCCAGCACCTGCTTATACGCCGCGGCGTCCCCCCAATTCCGAAAATCCCCCACGTGCTTATTTACGACGTTCGCCTTCAGATGATGCTTCCATCCCGCGAAGATGAAATCGTCAATCCGAATCGGAAACAGCACCTTTCCCTCCTGTCCCTCGCGTTCGAACTGGTCTTCCTTCTGCAACGCCCGTTCAATCTCCTTGATCACCGCCGGCGCCCGCTTTAGCTCCAGGATGGTCGTGAGCAGACGGTCAAGCGGCTGAGCGCCGGCCGCGCCTTCCAGAGCGTACTCGATGACTCGCACTGCAATCGCGTTTGTCGTATGGCGCCTGTTTTTATCCGAAGCGTAAACCTCGCTCAAATACGAACCATCGCGAAAGCGTTTGATACAGGGAAGGATCATGTTTTCTTCACGCGCCACAATTGGTCCGCCTGTGTCGCTTGGGCCCGTTTCCACGGGCTATAACTGAAAAAATCGCGACCGGTGGGGATTGACCCTGGCCGCGAGTTCTTTCTCAAGGGCGATGTCGGTTGATGCAGCCAGGGAAACTTGATTTACTCTGGGTCCGCGCGTAGGGTCAACGCCACGGAATTCCACGATCTCAAGCCGACCCAGCCCGGTTGGACCTCGCCGGCTGGTTGACAAGCATCCCCGACTGGCGCGAAGCTGCCGTGGAGCGGCAACTGGCGGGGGCCGTGTATCATAATCTCCGTTTCTTGATGAAAGAGAGGCAACCTCATGACGACGAAACTCAGACTTTGGACCGGATGGGCGCGGGCTGGCGGATGGCTCCTGCTCTGTGCGATGGCCGGGGCCCAGCCGCCCTCGCTGATCCATCACCAGGGCCGGTTGGCGACGACCGCCGGCACACCGCTCACCACCGCCCAGACCGTCTATTTCTCGATCTGGAAAGGCGGCGCGGCGACGGCGGCCGGCTCGGGCGCCGATAGCCGGCTTTACCGTGAACATACGACCATCACGCCCGACGCTTCCGGTGTTTTCGAGCACATGGTGGGCAGCGGAACGGTCGAGTTCAGCTCGATCACCACGGCGATGTTCGACACCGCCGAGCCGATCTTCCTGCAAACCGCCGTTGGTTCGGTCGATAACGTCCTGCTGCCTCGAGCGCGGGTCACCAGCGTCGGTTACGCCTTCGTCGCCGGGCAGGCGCTCTACGCCAGCGATGCCGGCAAAATAGCCAGGAACGGGGAGGTCAACGTCGCCGCTACCGGCGCGGTCGCCGACTGTCAGTTCATCACCGATGCGACGATCAGCGCGGGCAGCCGGAATCTTTCCTCCGCGTCCAATCCTTTTGTCGCCGGGGACGTGGGCAAGTCGATCGTTGTCGCCAATGCGGGGGGCTCGAGCGCGAATCTCGTCACGACCATCGCGGCCTTTACCGATGCCGACCATGTTATCCTGAGCGACGCCGCATCGACCAGCGCCGGCGGCAAGATGGCTCAGTGGGGGACCGACAACACCGCGCCGATCAACAACGCGATCGCCACATTGACGGCCGGCGGCACGGTCCGGCTCGGCACGGGCTATTATCTGGTCAGTTCGGTCAACCTGACCGCGGTCAATTCCGTCAACCTCGTTGGCGCCGGCTGGGGAATCAACGCCACCGACCATGGCACGGTGCTCGTCCCCAAAGACGGCCATTACCCCGTGCTGGATTTAACGGAGTCGGGAGGCGTCAAGATCGAGAACGTGCAAATCGGCACGAGCCGCTCGCCAGTCATGGGTCGCGTGGGCATTCTGGCGGCGCAATCGGCCGGCAACGCCAGGTCGTCCCTCATCACCCTCGAACACGTGTTCATCACCGGGTCGTGGGAGGCGTCCGCGCTTTACGTCTACGGCGTCGGGGACAGCAGCATTTGGGACAGCTGTTTTTGGAACTTTAACGATGACAAGTATCCGATGTATTTCGGGCGTGACAATATCGACAATGTCGCCTCGCGCTATCAAACGATCGCGACCGGAAGCGTGGGGTGCGGCAACTGGCACGTCTCGAAATTCGAGGCGCACAACTTCACGGCCAACGGTTCGAGCACCGGCTCGGCAATCCGGATGCGCGGCGCCGGGGCCATGAACTTCGAGGCGGGCCTGATCGACAGCTCATCGGTCAACGGCAACATCTCCGCCGAGCAATCCACGGACGGCGCCGCTTGTTTCCGGCACGTCTACACGATGTGCACCTTTTACACCGAAGGGAATACGAAACCGGTGCACAGCATCAACGTGCCGAGCGGGACATACAACAGCGTCACCATCATCAATCCCAGTTTTACGACCTCCGGCCCGTTCGTGAGCGGATCGATTAACTACGTGGGTTTTTCGACGCCATAGGGAAGCCTCTTCGAGGTGACGAAAACCACCTCCGATCCTCGTAGAGGGGGAAAAGGCTCGGTGATGGGGCTCTGAAGGTAAAGAAAGCCTTGCCTAGCTGGTTTCGTTGCCAGAGAATCTTGGCTGCCGATCACAACTGGGAGGAGAACTGTCATGACAGGAAAAGACGAGTCGGGCGTTTTTGACGTTGAAATGAGCAAACGGGATTTTCTAAAGAATGGGGGCGCCGCATTGACCTTTGCGGCTCTAAGCGGTATTCCCTCGGTGGCCTCTTCAATGTCCCACCTCAAATCGATGTCACGGGACGAGATTGTCAGGATGAGCCTGTCCGAGGGCGTCGAGGCGCTGAATTCCGGAAAATTGTCTTCAGCCGAATACAATCAGGCCTGTTTAAAACAGTACGAGAAATTCCGGGAATACAATATCTTCGCGCAGGTTTCGTATCACACCATCGAAGAGGCGGGCCCGACGATCGATCAGAAACGAAGCTCCGGCATGAAGGTCGGCGCGCTCCAGGGCGCGCCCTACGCTTTGAAGGACAGTATCGATATCATCGAGTATTACACGATCGCGGGACATCCCTCGCTAAGGACTTTCGAGCCGCTCGTTGACGCCGACCTGGTCAGCGTTTACAAGGAAGCCGACGGGGTCTGCCTGGGGAAAACCCAGCTTCCGCCCCTGTCGGCCTGGTATGCGACCGAGAATCCGATGACGGGATATACCGGCAACCCGTTCAACATCGACTTCAAAACCGGCGGGAGCAGTGGTGGGAGCGGCGCGGCAGTCGCCGCCCGGATCGTTCCGTTTGCGATCGGCGGCGACACGGGCGGTTCGATCCGGGTGCCGGCGGCCATGAACGGCGTCCAGGGGTTTCGGCCCTCGTCGGGCCGCTGGCCGGCCGCGGGCGCCATACCGATCTGTTTTGCCGATGTGCTGGGGCCGATCGCCCGGTCGGTGGCCGACATCAAGCTGCTCGATACGATCAGCGCGTCAGATCATCCGGAGAACAGACCCAGCCAGGTTGACCTGGCGCAGATCAGGATCGGTTATCAGAAAGACTGGTTCTTTGCGGATCTGCACCCCTGGGTCGAGGATAACCTGGAAGAGACCATGAGCGCCCTTTCGGCGGCCGGGGCGGAGCTTATCGAAGTGGATGGCATGCCCGCAGAAAGCTGCCATCAGAATATATACCTGTTCGCGTTCTCCGACCTCCCGGGTAACATCGCGCGTTATTTCAGCCGTCACCGCGTTTATGATGTGTCCGCCTTCAGCCTGTTGCACGAGTTCACCACGGATTCTTTCAAGAAGCTGTGGCTGAACGGCATGAAGGATTCGGTCTCGGGCGAAGAATACTTCAAGGTGGTTGCCGTCCTGATGAAAGACCGGGAAACCCACGGCAGGATCATGGCCGAAAACGAGATTGACGTCTTCATGTATCCCACGACCAAGATCCCGAACATGCCGAGTGACGGTCCCGACGTGATGTGGGCGGAAGGCCCGCTGGGAAAGATGCTGCACGAATCGGAAATGGGGGGCAATATGCTGTTCTCGCCCGCGCTTAGGACGCCGTCGCTTTCTATGTATTCGGGCATGGACAAGAGAGGGATGCCGCTGGGGATGACCTTTGACGGATACGCGGACCAGGACCGTAGACTGCTCGATATCGCGGAAGCGATTGAAAAAGTTATGCCTCCTGTTGTTGAACCGGAATCCATCTGAGCCGGATCACGGAGGGGTACTATTCATGGATCCGCGAGATGCGCACGAGATGAAGGAGAAGCCATGAAAGGTATTGTATTTACAGGTGATCGCAAGGCGGAAATTCGGGAGTTCCCAACGCCCGAGCCGGGACCCGGTGAAGTCTTGGTTCGGATGGCGGCCTCGTCATTTTGCGGCACTGACATGCATTTCTACCGGGAAAACTGGGACGAAATGGTGGCGATGCGGAAGTCTTTCGGTGGGTCGGCGGAAACGATTACCGGACACGAGCCTTGCGGTATTGTGGAGGCGATAGGGCGAAGCGTCAAGGCCGTGAAACCGGGCGACCGGGTGACCATCTATCAGCACGTCGGGTGTGAACATTGCAATTACTGTCGACAGGGAGAGGTGATGTTCTGTCCCGACCGCAGGGCTTTCGGCACGGTTTTCAACGGCTCGGCCGCTGATTATATCCTGTCGCCGCAGCGCAATTGCCTGAAGCTTCCCGATGAACTGAGTTTCGAACGGGCCGTGGTGCTCGCCTGCGCCGGGGGCACGGCTTACCAGTCGGTCCGGCTGCTGGGGATTTGCGCGGCCGATACGGTTGCCGTCTTCGGCCTGGGGCCGGTGGGACTCAGCGCGGCGATGTTCGCCGGCGCCCAGGGCGCGCGCGTGATCGGCATCGACGTGGTGCCTGAGCGGCTGAAAATTGCGCGAAAGGCGTGTGACATGGAAACGATCAACGCCACCCAGGATGATCCCGTGGAAGTTATCCGGGACCTGACGGGCGGCGCGGGGATCAGCGCGGGAGGTGATTACTCGGGTAACCAGGCCGCGCAGGAGGCGATGCTCAACTCCGCGGGAAAAGGGGCGCGACTGGCGGTCGTGGGGATCGGCGATTCCTTCCGGGTCACCCCCCAGCAGCATATCATGAAGAAGTTGAAGCTGTTGGGGTCGTGGATCTACAACATTGGGGCACACGAGGAAATCGTCAACTTCGTGCTCATGCATGATCTGCCGCTCGAAAAACTGATCACGCATCGTTTCAAGATCGAGCAGGGTGTTGAAGCCCTTGAATGTTTCGATACCGGAAAAACGGGCAAGATCGTACTTACCTGGGAAGCGTAAAAGCCGCGAACGGTTCGCATCCGCGCATGTGGATGATCAGAACCGAGAGCACCGTTTCACGTAGAGCAGCCTCATGAGCAAGATCGATCGGGTCGAGATTCACGAGTTTTCGTTCGAGGTCAGGAACCTGGGAGTGCGGCCGACGGCGGCCGGTGTCGCCGGCATGTCTTACGTGAGTGGCGGCCGACTTAAAACCAAGCGCTATGCAATCAGGATCAGGACCAATGACGGATTGCAGGGGGAGTATATCACGCACTGGGTCGGGACGCCTGCTTCACTTGGACAGACACGGATGCTGGCTCCGCGACTCATCGGCCGGGATCCCGAACAGCGCGAACTCATCTACGACGACCTGAAACACGCCATCAAGGCCTACGACCAACATGGGTCAGGGTCCACTCGATATCGCCATCTGGGACCTCGTGGGCAACATGTACAACGCTTCGGTATCGAGTCTTGCTTGGTGGATTCCGCAGCCGCCTTCCTACCTATGCTATATGGTCGCGCATAAGTAACACGACAATAAGGTCTTAAAAAAGGCTCAGGTATCCCATGATTATTTCGGGATGTCGTTGGATGTCGCCGAACGTGTCAAACAGGCTATTGCATAATTCATCCTTCGTATCGAAGGTGCGGTTATGCGTGGAGTTCATCCTTGTGTGGTGCCATAGCCGCTCGATCGCGTTGAGCTCGGGTGAATAGGGCGGAAGTAGGAACACCTCCAGCTTCTTTCTGTTTGTGCTGAACCACTCGTAGACTTCGGGCTTTTTATGATAGGAGGCATTGTCCTGGATCAGGTAGACGCGATGCCCGCGCTTGTAAAACGTTGGCAATAACACCTCTTTAAGAAAACCCACATAGGTCTGGGCGTTGAAGTACTCGGTCTGATGCCGGAATGCGAACCGGCCATCATACAGAGAAACGGCCCCGAGTATCTTTTGCGTGTTGCGCCGCCCATGGGTGGGGATTTGGGGTTGTGAGCCGATGGGTGCCCACGTTTGGTGCAGCGTGGGCGTTTGCCGGAAGGAGGCTTCGTCCTCGTAAACGATTATCGCCCCCTGTCCCTCCGAAAAAGACCGTCCCTGTTGATATGGAAGGACTTACGCTATCCTTGATCTGGGGGGCGAAACCGTCTATTCTCCGCTCATGAAAACCTATGAGGCCCTTTTCAGGAACGTCTCCAACTTGTTTTTTTCCTCCAGCAGCTCCTCGGCTATGTCGTGACCTTCGTTTGGGCGTTGGCCTGGCCCAGGGCAGTTCTGGCGGCTCGGCTGCTCGCGGTCGAGAGCCAATTGGCCAGCTGCCGGGAGAGAATCCAGCACAAGGAGGTTCCAAGGCCCAGGTTCACTCCGGCCTTTCGGTTGTTATGGGTGATTTTATCGAAAGTTTTGGACCAGTGGGAGAACTTGGCCCAGCTCATGCAGCCGGCAACGGTGAAGAAATGGCACACGCAAGCCTATCGGCTCTTTTGGCGCTGGAAGTCTAAGGCTGGTCGACCCTCCATAAGCTCAGTGGAGAAAACCCGCTGTGGAGTTGGAATGTACCAGCTTTTTGAGACAGGAAGTTAAGCTTGTTGCCGAATCCGTCCGGGCGATTCGAGCCCGGGGCAGTTTGGATTTTCCAAGGCATGGGGAGCAGCTCGGAACGGTCGATGGGTGAGAAGGATGGAGTGAGCGCCCCACCCCTCTGGGCGACCATTCGTCGCAGTCGCGGCCGGCTATCCCTGATGCCTTAGCGTCCCCGCAGCGCCCGCTTGCGTTTCACCGGTTGTTTTCATCCTTCGCATAGTCGATCCCTCGCGTCAAGCCGCGCTGCGGTTAGCTGCCGCTCGAACTGGGCCGGTGGCAGATAGTCCAGCGCGCTGTGCAGACGCCGCTGGTTATATACCCGCTCGATGAAGTGCCCGATGCGCGCTCGCGCCTCGGC
>CAUZJO010000087.1:0-20269 GCA_963580245.1 Candidatus Sumerlaeia bacterium
CCCCGCAATCAACGTACAAGGGATCGAACAGGCCGTGTCGCGCTGCGATTCAACCCTTCCAGGGTTGTCGTGGTATGGGAACCGCGAACCGTGGGTTGTCACCCACGGCTAATCACATTCGACCCCTACGGGGTCACGGACGAAGACGGAATTGATTTGTGCACCCGGCCGGACAGGGTGCATCTCACGGATCCGTGAGATGCACCCCCCAGATCACCTGCTTCCAAGTCGAGCGTGAAAAATAGGAGCGCCTGTGAGAAGATAGCCGATAAGTCAATCGGACCATAAAGCCATGCGCCCATGGACGGATGAACGGGCGTGGGCGGCGGTTTGGAGCGGATCATGAAGAGTTATTACTGTCTTATGCGCGCCTCTAAGAATTCAGTCCCGGCAGGGACGATTGCTTTCAGCCCGCCACGCAAGTGGCGGGAAACAAAATCGATAACGGATTGGAGTCCCGTAGGGACGACTGCAAACCGGAATTTTAGAGGTTCACTCATAACGATCATTATCGTCATGCTGGCGGTCATTCCGACGACCGCGGACGCGATCGGCCAGGACCAGCGGGAGGTTCCGGCGGTGCCTGTTGCTGCCGACGACCCCACGACGGAGACGGAACCTCAAGCGCGGGGAGAGGAACTGGCCAAGGAGGAGAAGGCCAAAGAGGCGGATAAAAAAGACGAGAAAGATAAGATGGATGAGAAGCCATTCGAGGAAGTCGTCGAGGACTTCGAGGTCATCGAGGGGTTGTTCACGCTTTATCGCAAGGAGGACGAGGCCAAGGTTTTGATGGAGGTCCGGCCCGAGCAGCTTGGCGAGGTTTTTCTCTGCTCGATCACGCGCGAGGCCGCCGATGGGGCCTATTTCGATTCCGCCTCGATGCTCTGGCACTTCCCGTTCGTCTTTAAGCGGGTCGGCAAGAAGGTCCTGTTCATCCACAAGAACGTCTACTTCCGGGCCGACGGTGACACGGCGATCCATCGGGCCATCGCGCGCGGGGTTTCCGATTCGATCATGGGATCGGGCAAGATCGCAGCCGCGCCCCATCCCGAGCGGGGCAGCCTGCTGCTCGAGGCGAGCGAATTGTTCATCCAGGACATCGCGATGGTGGGCCCGTTCTTCAACGAGAACAGCGAGCATTTCAACAAGGTCAAATACGGGTTCGACAAGGACCACAGTTACTTCGGGGCGCTCAAGTCCTTTTCCGAAAACACCGAGATCGACGCCGTCCTTAACTTCAAGAGCGACAATCCCAAACCGGCCGCCGCGCTGGCCGATCCGCGTAGTTTCCAGCACGTTTATCACTACAGCCTCTCCAAGCTGCGCGAGACGAACTACCAGCCGCGCGAGGCCGACGACCGCGTCGGGCACTTCATGACGCTGTTTCAGGATTACAATTCGGTCCTGCGCGATACGCCTTATGTCCGCTACGTCAATCGCTGGCGCCTGGAGAAGGCCGAGCCGAAGTTCGAGCTGGCTCCCCCGCGCGAGCCGATCGTCTTCTGGCTCGAGAACACGGTCCCGGTCGAGTATCGCGAGGCGGTCACCCAGGGCGTTTTGCTCTGGAACAAGGCGTTCAAACGCATCGGCTTCAAGGACGCCATCGTCGTCAAGCAACAAGCCGACGACGCCGATTGGGACCCGGCCGACGTGCGCTACAGCACGGTGCGCTGGATCGTCACGCCCGGCGCGAGTTACGCTGTCGGGCCTTCGCGCGCCAATCCCTTCACCGGCGAGATTTACGACGCCGATATCCGGGTCAACGCCGATATGCTGCGCTACGTCTTCATGCAATACGAACAACTCAGCAAGCCGCTGGCGATCGACGGGCCGCCGGGCGTGGCCCTGGGCTCGGGACCGGGGCGGTTGGGCGCTCTCTGCGATTTCGGCCTGGGGGCCGTCGATCAGGCGGCGTTCGGCTGGGACCTGATCACGGCGCGCGGGGCCGACGTCGACGCCGAACAGTATCTCCACGATTTCCTCATCATGCTGATCGCGCACGAGGTCGGACATACGTTGGGTCTGCGTCACAATTTCAAGGCCAGCGGCATTCGCTCGATGGACCAACTGGAGGACGCCGAACTGACCGCCGAGCAGGGGCTGACCAGTTCGGTGATGGAATACATCCCCGTCAACATCGCGCCGCCCGGCCGGCCACAGGGACAGTACTGGCAAACCACGCTGGGACCCTACGACTACTGGGCCATCGAATACGCCTATAAACCCGTGGACCCCGACGGCGGACAAAGCGAACAGGCGATGCTCGAGGAGATCGCCTCGCGCGTGGCCGAGCCGCTTTTGGCGTACGGGACCGACGAGGACGCTTTCAACGACGCGCGCGGCATCGATCCCTCATGCACCCGCTGGGACCTGGGCGACGATCCGATCGCCTTTTATCAAGGCCGGGTCGGCGTGGCCCGCGAACTCTGGGCCCGGATGGAAGGGGAATTCGAAAAGGACGGCGAGCACTACCACCGGATGCGGATGGTATTCGATCAGGCCATCCGCCGTTTCGGTTACGCCAGCCTCAACATCGCCAAATACATCGGCGGCATCCATCACCATCGAGACCACGTCGGCGACCCGCAAGGCCGGCTGCCGTTCGAGCCGGTTGCGGCCGAGAAACAGCGCCAGGCGCTGGCGTTCCTGACGGAGCATCTCTTCGGGCCCGCGGCGTTCGATTTCTCGCCCGAACTCCTCAAGAAGCTGGGTGCCGAGCGGATGCGCGATTTCACCTGGTCGATCTGGGAGACCAGCCGCATCGATTACCCGGTCCACGACGTCGTCCTGGGCATCCAGACCCGGACGCTCGACCGGCTCTATGACCCCATTCGCCTTTCGCGTCTGCTCGACCTGGAACTCTACGCCGGTCCGGATGAACAGCCGTTTACGATGGAGGAGTTGTTCACGGGCGCGCGCGAGGCGATTTGGGCGGAGTTGGAGGCCGGGTCCGACATCAACGGTTTCCGCAGGGGCCTCCAACGTGCCCACCTCGATACGCTGATCGCGCTTGTCCTCGAATCTGGCCAGGGCCTTCCCCAGGACGCCGTCACGCTTGCCCGCCACGATTTGGTGCAATTGGGTAGCGCGATCGCGGGGGGAATGGACAATGCGTCGCTGACCACCACCACCCAAGCGCACCTCCGCGAGTCTCTAGCCCGAATCAACGTCGCCCTGGCGGCGATCGTCGAGCGGCGCATTGGCCGCTCCCAATAACCAAGCGTCCTCGGCCTGGGTGACGGCTGGGATGTCACCAAGCCGATTCCCGTCTCAAGTGATCCCCCCCCCGGATGGCGATACAGTGAAGTGAAATGGTCTGTACGCCCGGCCTGAATGACGGCCAGCGAGGATGAGGCCAGATTGCGTACGAACGCATCCCCTCAGAGGAGGCAATGATGGCCCTCGATGCAAAAGTCATGGGCGCCATGCCCAGCCGCGCGGATACGGGGGCGTCCGGAAACAACCTCCGGGCGCATTCAAACCATCCCAACGCCGATGGCCGCCCGCCGCGTATTCCATATCCCAAAGCCGCCTACGAGATGATCGAGTTGCTACGCAAATGCATCGAGAACCAAGCCTCGGACCTACACCTGGCCGTGGGGCGGCCGCCGGTGATCCGCATCAACGGCACGCTGCGCGACATTGACGGTGACGACTTGTCGCCCGTCGAGGCCCGCAGGCTCATCTACGGCGTCCTTAACGACGCGGAGAAACAAAAATTCGAGGAAGAGAAAGAGCTGGACTTTTCGCTGGCCGTGTCGAACTTGGGTCGGTTCCGCGCCAATATTCACCTGCAACGCGGGACGCTCGCCGCGGCGTTCCGGGCGATCGACTCCGTGATCCGCAACTTCAAATAATTGAAGTTCCCCACGCGCGTGATGGAGCACCTCACGCAGCGGCCCAACGGGTTCGTGCTAATCACCGGGCCGACCGGTTCGGGCAAGTCCACCACTCTGGCGGCGTTCATCGATCTGATCAATAGCGAGCGCGACTGTCACATCATCACCGTCGAGGATCCCATCGAGTACCTGCATACTCAACTGCAACAAGCCCGACGAGATGCGCCGCCAACTCAGCGCATCGTAAGAACAAGCTGAAGGACCGAACGGCCGCCATCCCGATTGCCGACGGCGCCCGCGATTGAATGGGTCATCGCGATCAAGGCGCGTTGCGATCGAATTCCCGTAGCGATTCCATGTCCGCATGGAAGTAACGCCGGCAAATCTCGGCAATGGCGTCCTTGTCGCCGCGTAGGCGATAGGTGCGGCTGATGTGGCAGTACTGCTGGCCGGGGTCGAGTAGCAGCGTCGGCGAGAGGCACTCCAGCTCGTGGAACGGCGGCACCCCTAAATCGCCGGCCAGACTGAAGATGCTGATCGCGGCGCCTTCGTGCGGGTCGCCGTCGTAGGGCAGCCAGTAGGAGGCCGTATAATCCATCTCGGGATACTGGCGAAACTCCAGGATCGTCAACGTGTCATGCTCGAGATCGATCGAGGCCGCGCGGCCCAGCGAGCGCTTGGGGCCCATTTCGATTTTTGTGTGCACGTTTCCATTGGTTTTGACCAGCGCGAAGTTGTCCTTGACGGCCCAGTAGTTGTCATACGGTTTGTCGCCCAGCGCCTTATCGGTGGGAATCATGTCGGTATTGAAATACTCGGTGTTGACCGCCGGCCCCAGCTCGGATTCGGGGCCGACCCGATAAGGCAACACGACGATCGAGCGCGGGTAGCTGGGAAACATGCCGACCGTCCAGGTGGCCAGTGCGCCGCGCTCTTTCGTGATGGGTTCGTCGCCCGTGTTGCGCGTCCAGGTGCGGCTCTCGAAACCGGTAAACTCGACGGCATCGCCGTGGCCCACCGTGTAGGGGCAGTCGTCGAGGACTTCGATGCGGCGCGTGACCTCCAAGTCGTACTCCGTGCCTTTTATATTCTTCAGGTGGATCGGCGCGGCGAAGCGGATCGACCGGCCGTCGGCGGCGAGTTCGGTGAGTCGATAGCGAGTCGAGTTCAGGACTTCGGGGACGAGGTAGTCTTCCATGTTCTGTTGCTCGCTGGGGAAGAACAGGGCGAACTGACCGCCTTCGGGGGCGTACCAGATGCGTTCGTCGCCGCCGAAGGCCGCCCACTGGCCGCCCGGCCCCGATGTCGTGGCTCCCTTCTTGATCTGCTCCTCGTAGATCCACGAATCGGTCCCCCCGTCCACCCCGTCCAGCCCGGTGGCCATCACCCGCCCCACCATCGCGGGGCTCACGACCACGACCCGCTTGGGATCGCGGCCCGTGAGCACAAAGGCCTCGAAACCGGACTCTTCGAGCAAACTGACAATCGCGCTGACTTTTCTCACCTTGTGAATCTCCTCCGCGGATGTGACCGAGGCCAACGGCAGCAGGCCGAGGATGATGATGGATGCGAGCTTGATGTGTTTCATCAGATTTCCCTTTTGAGTGTCATCGCCTGAATAAGGACCGACCGCGCGGGAACGAGATTGCGACCGATCTCGAAGGCGATTGAGACATTGACTTGAAAGTTCACCGATTCTATTCCCCGTGCCGGCATCGTCAAACAAAAAAAGGAGCGGGCCGGCGGTTTCCCCCAAAGTTCCTCCAATCGAAGGCGGGTTGATCGACGTGGTCGGTCAATGATTGGCGACGCGCGACCACGGGAGACAATGAGACCGGATCGGGATGGGGCTACGAGGTCAGTTTCTCGACGACGGTCTCGACGCTGGACAAGGGCTGCCCGTCGGGGCCGGTGGCGTGGATCGAGATGGCATGACGACCCTCGGGCAGTGCCAGGCGCGCGGTGAACGTGCCGTCGGGCCGCACCTCGACCGGCATGCCCAGCACCTCCAGACAGGCCCCCGGGACGGTCCGGCCGTGGACGATCAGTTCGGTCTGGATGTCGAGCCCTCGGTTATTCGAAACCGGTGTTTTTGAGGGTACGGACGCCCCATTCGCGCCGACCTCCGAGGAGGGGATGATCTGTTCGCTGGGGCGACTCGGTCCAACGATCGGCGCCCACTGGCCCGACGCAATCCCGATCTCCTCGGCGGCTGGGCGAGGTGGGGGCTGCGTTGGCGCGGGTGTCGTTACGGTCATTACGGTCGCTCCGGTCGCCGGTGAGACGGGGGATTCGGGTCCAGGCTGCTCCGGTGGGGATGGTTCTTCCAGCCCCCGGTCATCGTGGGCGGTCTCGCCAACGCACCGGCTTGGCCCCTGCGTTGGTGGAGCGGTTGGGTGTTCGGGTTCGGGCTCGGGGCGCGGAGAGACGGCCCGGGTGAGGACCGCCTCGACAGGCGTAACTGGCTGGGCCGGATGCTCGACGACGGCTTCCAGTTCACCCGACTCTTCCTCCACCATGTCGGTTCGCATATCCGGCATGTCGGTCCCCATCTCCGGTACCCGCTCACCCGCCTGCTCCTCCTCCACGCTCTCGGCCCGCGCCACGTCCGGGGTCGACTCGGGCTCTCGCGGGGGCATTTCCGGCTCGGCTTCCTTTTCGGTCTCCAATTCAACCGGAGGGGCCGGCTCGCCGTGAATGCCGTTGGGCGTGAGGACCGTATTCGATGAGCAGACCGTGACGAGCTGGCCATTGGTCCCAACATATCCCAACCGGGCCTGCCAACGGTGCTCGCCGCGCGGGATGGTCACGTACCAGTTCAACGTGTGCGAGCCAACCAGGAGATCGAATTCCACATCGGCCTTGACGCGCGGGTCGGGGGAGTGACCCAACATGCGCAGCACCAGCGGCGGAGCACCGCGCGGGTGACCGATCTTGTGGTGTTCCCGGTCCGCCGCCGAGAGTTCCCAATAGGCATACAACGTCTCCGGCTCGCGGATCAGCAGGACCAACCGCGTGGGGACGTCGGGCTGCGCCAGCGGGCGCGAGGCCTTCTCGTCCAGCCCGGCCGTGAGCGCGAGCGGGTCGGCCCCGGCCGGGCGCGTTGGTTCGGAGCCTTCGGACTGCTTCTTGTCCATCGCGGTCTTCGTCGTCCCTGACTGCCCCGCCGTTAGAATGTCGATCGGCCGAATCGGCACCGGAGCGATGACTCGCGGAGCGGGCCGGTGGACCCGTTGAATGGCCGCCCGCGGGGCGATGGGCCTGGTTGGGGCCGGTTTTCCGGCGGCGTCTTCACGGGGGTGCTGGTTCCCTGTCGAGGGGGTCATCCGCGTCATTCCGGATCCGAGAGTCGTCCAGGGTGTAAAATAACAAATCCGAACCGAAAACTACCAGTAAATCCGCCCGTCGCGAGATCGCGGATGCGGCAATTGGCTTTTGACGTGATTCTAGTCTTCGCGTATATTGAAGATGGTTGTAGGCTTAGAATTGTCAGTCAGGTAAGCCCCGAGGGTAAAAAGCCCCGGGTTGGCCGATTTGTCGGAAAGCGTCGAAGGAGCCCCTTCCCGCCCGCCGGAGCGGATCGGGTACGCGTCATCGATAGCTCCCCGAGTCGGCCCGTGATTTGGAACCTCGACGGAGAAGCGTGATGCCGAGGCTGCTGACCTGTCCCAAATGTCGTCACAAGTGGGAGCAGGACATCTCACCGGATGCGGCCAGCCTGACCTGTCCGGGCTGTTCGCAGGTGTTGCCGCTCCGTAATAAGGGAGGCAAGAAGTCGGCTGCGAGCGGGGCGGCCGGCACGACCAACGCGCCCACGGCAAGGGTTGGCGCTCCTCCTCCCGCGGGGGGTGACCACACCGTCCCGCAGAGCGATTTCCAGATGGGCCAGGGGACCTCCCCGCCGCCCGGCGGCTCCACGCCAGGGCCGATGGGCCGAGACCGGCGGCCCCGCCGCCGACCAGTATTCGCTGGGCTGCACGTTCTATTACATGTGCGCGGGCCAGGCCCCCTACTCGGGCCAGACCGCCTTCGAGCTGATCAGCAAGCACATGAGCGAGCCGCTGACGCCCCTGGACGCCCACGTCGCCAACGTACCGGAGGTCTTCGGCCACATCATCACGCGCACCCTCGAGAAGAACCCCGAGGACCGCTACCCCTCGATGGACGGGCTGATCGACGACCTGGAGAACTACCTGGGCGTGGGAGGCGACCGGGGCGCCTATACCCCGCGCGAGCACCACATGGCCATCCTTGGCCAGCAGGAAAAGATCTTCTACGGTGCCCCGGCGGCCAAGCTGCGCAAGTTAGTGAAGACCGGATTAATGGGGGCCATTCCGTTGCTGTTCCTGGTGTCGCTGCTGGCCGGGAATTTCTCGGTGGCCGGCGGGTTTTTGGGGTTGGCGTTGCTGATGCCGTTGACCAATTTCATCATCAACGGCATTCGGACCAAAGAATACCTCTTCCGCCGCGTGCGCGGTATTTTCTTCGGGATGCCGTGGCGCAGCTGGCTCAAGACGGGCACCTGTGCCCTGTTCGTGCTCGTTGTGCTCCTCGTGTTGGGTTGGCTGATCAATTGGCTCGTCTTCCTGGTCATCGCGGCGGGGTTGTCGTTCGTCTATCAATGGTTCGTGCAGCGGCCCCTGCGCGAGCAGCGGAGCAATCCAATCGAGAAACTCCAGGGGATGCTGCGCGAACTGCGCATCAAGGGCGTGCAGGAGGAAGCGATCCACAATTTCGTGGCGCGCTTCTCGGGACGCGACTGGGAAGAGATGTTCGAGACGCTGTTCGGCTACGAGGAAATGATCATCGCGCACGGCAAGTGGGCGGCGGCCGACAAGCTGAAGCCGCGCAGGAAATTCGCGACCTGGCGCGACCCGGTCGATAAATGGCTCGAAGGCATCGAAGAGTCGCGCAAGAGCGCCAAGGCCAAACGCCAACTGGCCAAGGTCGAGGTGCAACGGCTCAAGGCCAAGGGCGTTAGCACGGCGGACGCCGAACGCCAGGGCGGCGAAGAAGCCACGCGCGTCATGAAGCAGGACTGGGACAAGCTCAACGCCGAAAAGGAGAAGGTCGAAAAGGTGGGCGAGGCCGCGCTCAAAAAAGCGCGCAAGGGCAGGCCGGAGGGCGGCAAGATGTTCAGCCTCGCGCGCGGCGTCGGTGGAGTGGCCATCATGGGCGCGTTCGTCGCACCGATGGCCGGCATGGGTGCTAGTCTGTTCGGCCTGGCGGCGGGCGTCGTGTTGTTCATTTTCTTCCTTCTCCCGGCGGTTCATCCCCCCGCTGCTCGTGACGCTGGGAGCGTTGCTGGTGGTGGCCTACCAACCGATCCTCACGGTGCTGCCGCAAGTCAATCTAAACGAATCCACGGCCCCGTGGGCTGGGTTGCTCATGGTCGCGGCCGGTTTTGTCCTGCATGTCTTGAACAAAGTGGTTGGCAGGCCGCTGTGACGGGCCGTCCCCGTGACGTGTTGAGTCATGACGCGTACCTACGCGTTCCCGCGGGACTTCCCTCGCCTCATACCTTCTCATGGGAAGCACTGAAGTCCGGTCATCGGTCATGACCGACGACCCAAGGACCCCCACGACCCTGATCGCCGGATTCCTCGGGGCGGGCAAGACCACGCTGCTCAATCACCTGCTCCACGAGGGTTACGGCGGGCGGCGTTTTGCGTTGATCGTGAACGACTTCGGCAAGGTTGCCGTCGACGCCGCGCTCATCGAGCACGCCGAGGACGATATGCTGGTCATGCGCAACGGTTGCGTCTGCTGCACGTTGGTCGGCGATTTGCTGCGGGGGCTGGGCCGCCTGCTCGCGCGCGAACCCTATGACGCGATCATCATGGAGACGTCGGGCGTGACCAACGTCCCGGTCCTGAAACAGTATTTGGAACATCCCGAGTTGGCCGACCGGCTGCGGCTCGAGCGCATCGTGACCGTCGTCGACGCCGTGCGATACCTCAAGCAACGCGAAGCCATCCTCGTGGTCGACCAGCAGGTGCGCCTGGCCGACGTGGTCCTACTCAACCGCAGCGACGCCGCCCCGGCCCAGCAACGCCACGAAGCCGCCGAGGCGATACGCGCGGTCAATCCACGAGCAACGCTCATCGAGACCGAGTATTGCAGGATCAGCGTCGCGGATTTGGTTGGGAGTGCCCAAGCCCCGGGGGAGGCGGGCGGTGCCGCGAAGCCTTTGGACGATCAATGGTATACGGCCAGGGTTCTCCTCCCGACGCCGATCAGCCACGAACGGTTGGAAAAGCTGTTGAGTTCGGTTCGCGAACCGGTCCTGCGGCTCAAGGGCTTCGTCCGGGCACCCGACGGGGCGTGGCACGTCGAGCGGGCCGGCGAAGATCAATCCATCGAACCGTGGGACCCCGAACGTATCCCGGACGATCAGATGGGGACGCTTGTCGCGATCGGTTCAGCCCCGATCACCGAACAGTTGCGCAACGCTTTCGATGCACAACCCGACGCCCGAATCATCGCGGACCGGGAGATGCACGAGCATCGTCATTGACCGTTCCAATGATGCCGATTATCTCGGTGATCGTTGGCTCAGGCTCAATGCAACGTCGGCATAAAGCTTCGGGATCCTCGGATGGATACTCACGGGTTGGTTGTTTCGCGCCGATCATCCTGACCGTTAAACATCAAGAAAGAACCCCTCCTCAAACATCACCTCCGGCAGCCCGCCCTCACAGACGCGGGCGGCGGCTTTGAAACGGTGGCCGCGGGTTTGGGCGAAGGGGACGGCGACGGTCAGACCGATGCCGGCGGCGCGTTGGGCGATGATGCCCGATTCGCTGTCTTCCAGCCCCAGGACCATTCCGAACTGGTCGGGGCGCAGGCCCAGGCGGTGGAGCGCGATGCTGTAGAGATCGCGATGGGGCTTGAGTCGGATCTCGCTGGAGTCCGAAGCCGTGACCATCGCGTCGTAATACGTCTCGGGGCCGCTCAGTTCCTCTTGGATCAGGTTCTTGCGCTTGGGTTCGAGCGGCCAGTCCGCAATCTGACCGCGGACCGCCTCGAAGAGTTCGCCCAACACGATCTTGGCCTCATGGCGGATCGATGAGGTCACGATGGCGACCTTCAGGGGGCGTTTTTGAAATTGGCCGACGGCCCGGAGGAATCGCTCGCGGCGTTCTCCCTCGACCGCGCCCCAATCCCCCAATGAGCCCTCCTGATCGAGCAAACGGGCGGCCTCCTCGGGCGAGAGCCAGCCCTTGATGGCGGTCATGAACAGGGCCACCCCCGGCATCGGCTCGATGAGGCGCGCCCCCGCGCGGCCCATGACCTCGCCCGCCAACTCATGACCGCGGCCCAGGGCGATCTCCTCTAAGAGCTGATGGTAGCGAGCGTAATAAATCTCGATTCCCCCGCGAACCAGGTCGATCTTGGCCTCGGCTTGGAATCGATCCAAGTATTGGTCCGCAAGTTGGGGGCTGAGGGCTTGGATGCCGTCGAGCGAAAGCCCCGGCGTTTCCAACAGCCGGCGACAGGCCTCTTCCCGCGCCAATGTCCCCAGGCCGAGGAGGTTCAGCGTTTCATGGGCTTCCGCGCGCCGGCCTTCGTCGCGGCCCGAGGCGATCGTCCACCATGTCGCCGCGATCAGGTGCGCGAGATAAGTCCGCTTTTCAAGACCCTCTCCATATTTATCGATCAAATACTCGACGTGGCGCGTCGTCGAGTTGCCGATGATGTGCGGGTGGTCGGTGCCGTCGGCGAAGCCGGGCCACTGGTCGGGCGTTTCCCACCCGTTCATCCGCCGCACCATCGTCTCCAGTGAGTGGAGGCACAGGGTTTCGGTCGTGGTCGTGGTGCCGTCCATATCGAGCGCGACCGCGAGCAGCTCGCCGAGGGGTGGAGCGGCTTTGGGCGCCAGGGGATAAAGCTCGTACGGCGGATGGATGAAATCGGGGTTTTCGACCACGGCGAACTCGCCGCCAAGCCCTTCGATCAGCTTGCCGGCGGTCGGGTGCTCACAAATCCTGGGAAGCTTAGCCATGAGGCGTCACGGGAAGAATCGGGCAGGGGTCTTAGTACATCCGTTTGAACTCGCAGCGGCGGTTCTTGGCCCGGGCCTCGTCGCCGTTCCCCAGAGACGCCGGCTGCTCCTTGCCTCGGCTGACCACCGTGATCCGGTCGGCATCGACGCCGTTGCGGACGAAGTAGTCCTTGACGGCGTTGGCCCGGCGCCAGCCCAGGGCAAAGTTATATTGGACGGTCCCCCGCTCGTCACAGTGACCGGCGATGTAGACCTTTCTTCGGAATGGTCGAGGATGTATTGGAGGTTATGGTCGATGTTGTCGGTCTGATCAAGCCGGATCTCGGAGCGGTCGTAATCGAAATAGATCGTCCGCAGCTCGGGAAAGGGAAGTAGCTGGCCGGGACGCGGCCCCTGGATCGGCGCGTCGGACCCTGGAGCGACCAGGTCTTCGTCGGTCCAATCGTCGCTGATGTCGGTCGGCTGATAATCGGCCGGCCCATGGACCTCGGCCAGCTCCTCGCCGCCGCCGAACAAACGGCAACCAACCGTCAACAGGCCGATCGCCAGCGCGCAGCCCAGTAGTAAGGCCCGCCGGCCCGCGGCCGTCGGTATTCCCGCCTCGATAATCAAACTTTTCATCATTCAGCCTCTTTGGTCTAGCTTCTGGATCAGGCTGTAAAAAACCGATCCCTCGCGTCGCATCTCCCACCCCGTGGGCAAGCGTGCAGATCACTCCGACTATGCTCGATCGGAGGGTAACCTGCAAGGGGAAAGAATCCGCGAGCGGCGGCCCGTTTGTCGGCTTCGTGAACAATGGAACGGACGATGCCCGCGCCATGATGTCCCCCATCTGAATTGACCTTGTCAAGTTCGCGGAGGTTTAACACAATAGATAATGCGATACGATCCGGAGTTAAGAATCATATGAGAATTTGGACTTGGCCGCGGGACAGGCGGGCGATTGAACGGTTCTTCCGGCGCGCGGAGGCGGTGTCGGCTGATATCGAAGGTGGCGTGCGCGGGATCATCGACCAGGTCCGGCGCGGGGGCGACCGGGCGGTGGCGCGACTGACTCGGCGGTATGACGGCGCGCGGGTGAGGGCCGGGGATTTCGACGTCCCGGCCGGGCGGCTCGAAGCGGCGTGGAACGCGACCCCCGCGCGCTTGAAGAAGGCCCTGCGCACGGCCCGCCGACGGATCGAAGCCTTTCACCGGACCCAGAAGCTCAAGGGCTGGACGCTGCGCGAGCCGGGTTTCGGGCGGATCGACCAGCGCGTGCTGCCTCTCCAACGCGTCGCCGTCTACGCGCCGGGCGGGAAGGCCGCTTACCCCTCGACCGTTCTGATGGACGTCGTCCCGGCGCGGGTGGCGGGCGTCAAGGAGGTCATCCTGATGACGCCCCCGGGCCGCGATGGCTGGCCCGATGCGCGGACGCTGGCCGCCGCCCACGTGGCGGGCGTGGATCGTGTCTTGCGGATCGGGGGCGCGCAGGCGGTCGCCGCGGCGGCCTTCGGCACGGCATCGATCCCCCGCGTCGATAAGGTCGTCGGTCCGGGCAATATCTACGTCGCGACGGCCAAGCAGCTCCTCTACGGCCAGATCGACATCGACTCGATCGCCGGCCCCAGCGAAGTGCTGATCCTGGCCGACGCCGTGGCCCGCCTGGACTGGGTCGCCGCCGATATGCTCGCCCAGGCCGAGCACGACGAGGACGCCTTAGCGGGGTCGGTGCTGATCGGCGGCGGCCGGCGACGGGCCGAGGTGCTCCGGGCCGAACTCCAGCGCCAGGCGAGCACCCTGCCGCGCCGCGCGATCATCAACCGGTCGCTGCGCGCCAACGGATTCATCATCGTGGTCCGCACGCCCGCCCAGGCCATCGAGATCGCCAACCTCAAGGCCCCCGAGCACCTGGAAATCCACACCGAGGCCCCGCGCGACCTGGCCGACCAAATCCATAACGCGGGGGCGATCTTCGTGGGCCCCTGGACGCCCGAGCCGGTCGGCGACTACATCGCCGGCCCGAACCACACGCTGCCCACCGGAGGCACGGCCCGTTTTTTCTCGCCCCTATCGGTCTGGTCGTTTTATAAAACAAGTCACGTCATCGAATCGACGCCGCAGGGCCTGGCGGCGTTGGCCGAACCGATGGTTGCCCTGGCCGAGGCCGAGGGGCTGACCGCCCACGCCGAGGCCGTGCGCCGCCGATTGGTCTGAATCAAGGGACCCAATCATCGCCCCGTCTCCGGCGCGAACGCCCCGCTTTTGCGAAGGATCGCTCCATCAAACCATGAGAGGCACAACATGACTAAGACTAGCTTCCTTCACGATCGCGCGAAGCGAACGAGCCCGCTGGCGACCTTCGTCCTGGGGATCTTGATGATCGCCGGGGCGAGTCTTGGCCCGGCTACCGAAGAGGCGCCGGCTGACCGCAAGCTCCCCGATGAGGTCATCGAAAAGCTCGGTCCCGCGGTCGTTCGCATCCACGTCGTCTCGGCCAGCTACTACGACGGTCGCTCGCACAAGCACGAATCAAGTGGGAGTGGTGTCGTTATTTCGCCCGAAGGATACATCGTGACCAACCATCACGTGGCGGGCCAGGCCGTACGCTTGGTTTGCACGTTGAACGACCGGCGTGAAGTCCCCGCCGAGCTGATCGGCACCGACGCCATGAGCGACATCTCGGTCATCAAACTCACGCCCGAGGAACCGACCGAGTACCACGCCGCGCCGTGGGGCGATTCGGACGGCTTGCGCGTCGGCGATCGGGTCTGGGCGATGGGCAGCCCGCTGTCGCTTTCGCAGTCGGTCACCGAGGGAATCGTCAGCAACACGGCGATGACGATGCCTTCGCGATGGGGTTACCAGTTCCGCCTCGACGGCGAGAACGTCGGGTCGATCGTGCGCTGGATCGGTCATGACGCCGATATTTTCCCCGGCAACTCGGGCGGGCCGCTGCTCAACCTCAAGGGCGAGATCATCGGGATCAATGAGATCAGCTTCGGCCTGGGCGGCGCGATCCCGGGCAACCTCGCCCGCGAGATGGTCACGACGTTGATCGAGCACGGCGAGGTCGAACGCGCCTTCATCGGCGCCATGTTGCAGCCTATCTTCAAGAAGGACGGCGGGATCGAGGGCGTGGTGGTGAGCGACGTGGTCAAGGGTTCGCCGGCCGAGGAAGGGGGCGTCGAGGCCGGCGACCGCCTGATATCCGTCACGCCCGGCGGCGGCGAGGGCGAACCGATCATGATCAACATTCAGTTTCATGAGGAGCTCGCCCCCCTGAACCTCAAGATCGCCTCGTTGCCGATCAACGAGGAGATCGACGTCAAACTGACGCGCTGCGACGAGGAAATGGTCAAGAAGCTGACTCTGGTCAGCCGCGAGGCCGTGCGGCGCAAGCAACGCGAGTTCAAGAAATGGGGCCTGACGGGTCGCGACCTATCGACCTGGACGGCCCTGGAGATGAAACGCGACAACAAGGAGGGCCTGCTGGTGACTTCGGTGCGTCCGGGCGGACCGGTGGGTCAGGCCAAACCACCCATCCAGGGCGGAGATGTCATCATTGAGGTCGACGGCAAGCCGGTGCCCGACACCAAAACCTTCGCCGAAATCTCGGTGCAATTGACCAAAGACCAGACCGAGCCCGTTCCGGCCCTGGTCAAGGTTGCCCGTAAGGGAGAGGAATTGATCTCGGTCGTCAAGGTCGGACTGGACGAGTTGGACGATCCGGGCCGCCAGGTGCGCAAGGCCTGGTTGCCGATCGCCACGCAGGTCCTGACGCGCGACTTGGCCGAGAAATTGGGCCTGGAAGGCGAGACCGGCGTGCGCGTGACGCAGCTCTACGGCGATGAAGGCTCGACCGATACCTTGGGCCTGCGCGTCGGCGACGTCATCCTCTACCTCGACGACGAGCCGATCCCCGCCTCCGAACCCCATGACACCGAGGTCTTCCCCACCATGCTGCGCCAATACAAGATCGGGACCGAGGCGACGTTAACGGCGGTGCGCGACGGCGAGGAAATCGAGCTGACCGGCGCCCTGCCCGGTCGCCCGCCCGAGCCGCGCGAGATGAACCGCTACAAGGACCACGACTTCGAATTCACCGTCCGTGACGTGGCCTACATCGACCGGCGCATGAATCAGTGGGAAGATCAGGTGCGGGGCGTGTACGTCGAGTCGGTCTCCAGCGGGAGCTGGGCGGCCCTGGGGCGCCTGGGCGACGGCGATCTGCTGCTCGAAATCGAGGGGGAGCCGATGCGCGGGGTGGACGACGTCGAGCAAGCGCTCAAGCGAATCGTCAGCGAACGGCCAAGCCACGTCATCTTCAAAATCCTGCGAGGCATTCACACCCGTTATATCGAGATCGAGCCGCTGTGGGATGAGGAGACGTGATGGTTCACGTGGTCGAACATTTCTCCTATCACGTCGGTCAAATCACGTATGCCGTCAAATCCACCAAGGGGATCGATTTACAGTACACAGTACTATGAAAGGATGGATCTGAACCGAACCCGATGAATGAACGAGACGGCCACGCGCTTGAAGGAGTCGTCAACACGCTTTGTGCGGGAGAACTGCGCCTGCCGGCGGCCCACGTGTACGCCGACTCGGTTGTCCAGTTGGAGAGATCCGCGCTGTGGATCGAGGGCACGCCGGCGGCTGGGAAAGGGATTGCGCTCCTGGCGGCCAAGCATGATCCGCTGATCGAGCGTTTCGAGGGCGAAGTAGAAGTTTGCGATGAGCGGTGGGTCGTCAAGCGCGGGAAGCTCGATGATCCAAACGCGCGCGCGTTGCGACGGACACTGGATTGGCTTCAGCCCAAGCCGTTGGGTCTGGCAACGTCGGCGGGTTTCGGCGACCGGCTCGGACTGGCCACGCCGGGCCACGCGCGGGCACTGCGAGCGGTCCTGGACGAAGCACCGGGGCGGGAGATCGCGCCGATCTTCGCGCAACAATCGATCCGCGAAATGACGCGCGCGGGCCGCTCGCCCGAGGACGTGCTGACCGACGCGACGTTCGGCGCGTTTCAGGCCGGTTGGCGTGGGGGGCTCGGGGCGGATGCCGATCATCTCAAACAACCCGAGGACATCGACTGCTGCGTCGCCGCGGGGTTTACGTTCTTCACGATCGATCCCGGTGATCACGTCGACAGTGCCGCGGATACCGACGCGCCCTCGGCGATCCAGGCCAAGCTCGAACGACTGCCTTGGGACGCGTTGGAATGTGCGCCCGATGACCTGGTGAACCGCTACGCCGGCCAAACGGAGGACTTGGGAGATCGGCGTATCGAGCTGGACGCCGAATCGATCCGGCGCGCCGCGGTCAAGTATGGCCGAGCGATCGCGCACGTGGTTCGCATGGCGCGGCATTTGGAAAGCCGCGATGTCACGCACGAACTCGAAATCTCGGTCGACGAGACCGAAACACCGACAAGCCTGGCCGAACACATTACCATCGCGCGCGAATTGAAGCGGCTGGGGGTGCGCTGGATGAGTCTGGCGCCGCGATTTGTGGGCCGATTCGAGAAGGGGATCGATTACATCGGCGATCTGGGCGGACTCGAGCGTGATCTGAGCGGCCACGCCGCGATTGCGCGGGCGCTGGGGCCCTACAAGCTGAGTCTCCACTCGGGTTCGGACAAGTTCAGTGTCTACCCGTTGATTCGCGAAGCGACCGGTGGAGTCGTTCACCTCAAGACCGCCGGCACGAGCTACCTGGAGGCGTTGCGCGTCATCGCGCGGCTGGACGTGGACCTGTTGCGCCGGATCGGCGATTTCGCCCGAGCGCGTTACGAGCGCGACCGCGCGTCGTATCACGTCTCAGCCCAGTTGGAACGCGTGCCGCCGATGACGTCGTTAAGCGATGCGGACCTCCCGGAGTTACTAGAGGACATTCACGCTCGCCAGGTGCTGCACGTGACATTCGGGTCGTGTTTGGACGCGTTCGGCGAGGAGATCAAAGCCGCGTTGCGCAACAACGAATCGGCTTATGAAGAGACGCTCGAACGTCACTTCAAGCGTCATTTGGAGCCGTTTGTGAGGACCATCTCGCGGGCGTAAGCATAACCATTAAGAATGGAACGCGGATGGCGCGGATTTGTCGGATTTACACGGATGAAGAAATTCTATAGACGGTGACGACTTCAGAAAGGGAGACAAAGGCTTGGCGCGGGTGAGCATTATTGATCTTCCATCTGCGAGAATCCGGAAAATCCGCGCCATTCGCGTTCTATTCCCTCCCAACCCCAATCCCCATCGAAGCCGGCGTTGAACATTATGGAAACTAATTACGAATCACTCTTCGGCCTGGGCGACCAGACGGCCGTCGTGACCGGCGGTGGTGGTGGCTTGGGCAGCGAGATGGTGCGGACGCTCGCGACGGCCGGGGCCAAGGTGGCCGTCCTCACGCGCCGCTCCGAAACTTCGCGCCCCGTCGCCGACGCGATCAACACAGCTGGCGGGCGCGCCATGGCCGTGGCCTGCGACGTGACCGATAAAGGCGCCCTGGAACAGGCCCGCGCGAGTATCGAAAACGAACTGGGCCCGGTCGATATCCTGGTCAACGCCGCCGGCGGCAACCGGCCCCTGGCCACCAGCATGCCGGACCGCTCGTTCTTCGAACTGGACGAGGCCGCCGTGCGCGAAGTCCTCGACCTCAACTTCATGGGGACGTTTCTGGCCTGCCAAGTCTTCGGCCAAGCGATGGCCGAGCGCGGGCGCGGATCGGTGATTAACATCTCGTCGATGGCGGCCCTGCGGCCCCTCACGCGCGTGGTCGCCTACGGCGCGGCCAAGGCGGCGGTCGACAACTTCACCCGCTGGCTGGCCGTCCACATGGCGCGCGAGCATCACCCCGCGATCCGCGTCAACGCCATCGCCCCGGGCTTTTTCCTAACCGAACAGAACCGCTACCTGCTCACCGATCACGCGAGCGGCCAAATGACCCCGCGCGGCCAGTCAATTCTCGACCACACCCCCGCCGCCCGCCTCGGAAACGCCACAGACCTGGCCGGCGTCCTCCTCTGGCTCGCCGGCCCTTCTGCGTCGTTCGTGACGGGGACGGTGATCCCGGTCGATGGCGGCTTCGCGGCGTTCGGCGGGGTTTAGGTGACTGTATACGTGGATCTCGTTCAAGATGGGGATGACGCTCGGAGTCGCAGAGACATGCTCGCTAACAGAATTCACGCATTGACTCTCCCTAAATTATTGCTCGTCTTAGGGTGCATTATAGTTTTTGCTTTCGCGTGGATCTCCTGTGTGTTCTACTCCAGGATCAGAAATCTTTCTAGGACATCGGTCAACAGAAAAGATTATAAATACTTTCAATTATTATTTGACGTTATAAAACTTCGGGCCTCGATGGGCCCGAATAAAGTTTATGCAAGTAATGGATTCGATTTCTCTACTTATTTCTACGAAGTGTCGATGGATCAAAGGGATCAAAAAAAGTTTGGTTTCTCGCCCGGGGATGAGGAAAATCAGTGACGATCATGCTGCGGGGGAAGAACGATTTGTTTTTGAATCGTACTTCTTAGAGCGTATTGGCAGGGACACGCTTACGATACCGCTCGTTTATTTTTTTGATTTTCATGCACTTGGAGTCGTCAATCCGTCCGAGGACGAGGCCTATTTTGTAGTGGATGAATCAAACCCGCCCCAGATAATACTCTACATTGCCTTGGTCCATACAGACTTAAACAGAAGATAAATATGATACAAGTCTTCCAAGAGCGTCGACTTGTCGTGAATGTGGCCAATTCTACCGGCTAGACGAGAGGCCCCTCACCTAAACCGACCCCAAGTTCCGCCCTACTGGCTTCTCGCGCCCGATGCCAAATCTTGCAACATCGTGAAATCCGAACGTGGAAAATACGTGGCGTCAAAGTGGGATCGCCCGCGAATCAGCCCATCTTGTACAGACCCAAGTGAATCATCACCAAGTCATCCACAAGGTCCATCGTGTCCAGCGAGACTCGCTTGAGCCGCTTCTTGATACGACTTTTTGTAATGGTTCGGATCTGTTCACATTGGAAAAACCTTGTGGGTTCATATCCTCCCAGGGCACTTCAAGAACCATTGGATACGGTCGCAATTGACGCACGCCAACGTGGAAGCAGACTTGTTCGCCCAATCCAGCCCGGCGAACGTCATGCCTGCGGTATTCAGTTACTCGCTTCCTTCAGCAAATTTGGTGTCTCCGCAGTGCGAACATGCGACCTCTTTGCCTCCGGCCTCATATTCACCCGACCCCAGTCCCATTGAGTTTGAGAAAGTCTTTGCAGCTCTCTTGAACACTTTGCCAATATGCCCCATTGTTAAGCAAATGATCAACCTGGCCGATGCTATCTGACATCGTTTCTCGCTCAGGCTCGCATTAGCTCGCTCAATCACCCCATGCCGCAATGGAATCTACTCGAGGCTAAACGAGCTTAACCCGACCGGAA
>CAUZJO010000088.1:0-19883 GCA_963580245.1 Candidatus Sumerlaeia bacterium
CAATGCAATCGCAAGCGCGGCGGGGATGAATTTCAGGAAACTGCTGGCCCACGCGGCGGTTTTGCATTATCTTTTGCTGCGTCTGGCGCAAATCACGAGTCGAAAACGGATGCCTCTGGTTCACCCGGGCTCATCTCTGATTGGCTGGGCTGCTTGAGCAGGGCTTTTTCAGGATCGACTAATCCGAAACCTATGACGAACGTTCCCGCGCAGTCCCGAAGGGACGACCGCTTTCAGCCCAGCCATTCATGGCTGGGGACATGTCGCCGGTCCCCGTTGAGTCCCATCGGGACGAATGAACAATTCGCGAATTCACCGGTTCACGCGCCCAGTCGGTTCAGCGCCAGTTGACCTCGGTGAAGTAAACGTCGCCGCTGCCGCCGTTGCGCGCGTCGTCAACCCACGCCACCGCGCTCCAGTTGCCCAGCGTAACGTGGTCGGGCGAGGCGGCGAAGCGTTGCAAGTCGTCGGAAAGCCGGACCACCTCGGCCGGACGTTCCGCGCTGAAAAGCGAAGCCAGTTGCAGCATCTGCTGGCCACCCGAGAAGCTTTGCCAGGCAAGCGTCAGCCGCCCCGGAAGCGAGCCCGACAGGTTGGGCTGGGCGTGATCGCCGGGTGGGAGGGCGAACGTCTCCTCGAGGCGCGCGGGTGTATCTTCGATGACCTGGTCTTGGGGAATATTGAGCGCCACGCCGCCGCGGCCCTCCTCTCGCTCCTGCCAGCAGGTGATGACGCCGAGCTCCGAGTCCTTCAGAATCAGCGATTGGTCCCTGCGCAGGCCGCTCAGCTTGAGTTCATATTCCGACGGCCGCCAGTGCCGCTCCCCCTCGCGCCACTCCTCCACGCACAAGCGATGGCCGACCTCGTCGACCGCGTGCCAGGCCACTCGCGGCGGGTCGGTCGTAAGCAGCTGCGGGTCCATGCCTGAGAGCGTATCGTCCGGGTCCCCCGAGACCGCCCCCAGAGCCTCGAAGTTTCCATCGGGTAGCAGGCGAGCGGCCCGGACACGAAATCCGATGGGCCGGCTCTCCTGCCAGACCACCAGCAGGGCACCGCGAGCGTCCGCTGCGATCGAGGGAAAGTCGATATCGCCCGACCCCTCGTCGACATCGGCCGTATTCAGGCGCAGGGCCGGTTGTGTATTCAGCGCACCATCGTAACGGGCATGATAGAGACCGCGCACGCCTCTCTCCACGCCCGTCCAGACCACGTGCAAACGTCCGACGCCGTCGTGAACGAGCTGGAGGTCGCGGGGCTGGGCGCCGCAGGGACCATCGACGCGTTGAACGGTGTCCCACAGCCAGTCTTTGCGCACGCGCAGATAAATCCCCGCCGCGGGGCCATCAATCACGGCCCAGCCCAAGACCAGTCGCAGTGGATTGATCGCGGCCAGCTTGACTTCCCGACAGGGCCCGACCGCATCGTTGCCTTTGAACACCGGCCTGACCACCGGTTGGGCCAAGATGGTCGGCGCGCAGCATAAAACCAAGCCGATCCCGACGGCCCACATGGCCCGAGCACTGAAATGTCGTCGCCTGCGCGGCGTCCCAGTCCTGATCTTCGTTTCGATCATCACTCCTACCTAGTATATGGACAGCTCCAATAAAATCAAGGTATTGTCTGCAAGGTTTGTGCCAACTACCCGTGGCGGCGTTTTCTCCCATCGAGGCGATACCCAGGCCAGAGGGGGATTCCATGGTTGGGAGATGAGATACAGGTGGCATCCAGCCAGGACGTCCAATCGTCTTTTCGGCATATCTGGGAGATTTATTGAATCATCGGCCAGCCGAAAACATGGGCCAGAAGCTAATTGGGCAGCCGCTCAATCAAACGATCCCCAATCGCGCACTGCCGTCTCATGAATGGGAACCAGTTCGATGTCAAACGAGCCTTTAAAAGTCTCCTGCCAACTGTAATCTCTGCTATAAGTTTCATAGCCCTCTTTCGAGGCTGACAAGCTGAAACCCACAAATTCTGCGATAACGGCCGAGATGCAATAGATTCCATCCGCGTTCGTATAACTCTCGTTGACGCCGGCCCGTTCAATGGGCTGGCCGGTCTGAGCGTCCGTCACACGACCATGAAACCTTCGGACAATGGTTCCGGTCGGTTGGGGTCGCATCAAGAAAGTAAAACACATTTGCACGAATTGGACGTGCATCGGAAGGCCGGGATTGTCCGCTGCGTAAAGCCCCCAGCGGATCGTCTGGGTGTCGGGATCGATATAATCTTCAAAATCGCAACTGAGACGGGCTGTCAGATCAGTGCCGGACTCTTCAGGGACGGTTTCCGCAATGCCGATCAGGTCCCAGTTCGTCCCGTCCAATGGATCGGTCCCCGCGCGGTGGATCCAGAATTCATGGGTCGTCGTCGCCCCCTCGGTGTAGTCATTTATCAGGATATCGATCCCCACGACATCGGCGAATGAAAGCTCCTCGATGGTCATCTCGAACTGCAAAAAGACGTGGTCCCCCGGACCGGGGTTGTTAGTGATCCATTCCAAGCCGTCGCCGGAAGATGCAATCGCCGCGTATTGCTCATCGGTTGCTTCGAAACTGTCCGCGAGGTGGAGGTCATCGGGACTTTGATACGGAAACTGAGCGACATCGTTCGCAAACGCTCGGTGAGGACCGCTGCCGACCGTGATATCCACGAAGTCATAGCACGTCGGCCATCCCCCTCCTAGCACGCTTGATTTTCAAGAGGTGGATGTGGTTGGCTTAGCCAGCGTGGAGAGGAGATACAAGCAGCTAATGACGCCGATGGCAAGAACATCGATGTGACGACCCTTAAAAGCTCTCATGACCCAACCCTCCTTTTAACAAAGGATCATTTTGAACTGAATCCCACCGTTTAGGTGGATACTACATCTTGCGAGGCCAGCTATCAAGAAAAACTTGGGGTGGTGGGCCGGACGGCTGGACGGCACGTGTCGATATAGACGCTCCAGGCGATTGGGATTCGCTCTCCAAGACCCTACACCGTGGGAATCCTTGCGATTTGGAAGGTCCATGCTTAAATGTCAAAGGAGCGTTCTCTTCCCTGAATAGCTGGACAAGAGAGGGAGCCCGGTGAAGACAATATGAAGCAGGTCCGCGAGGACTACTGGGCGAATGGCTGGGTGGTCGTTGAAGGGGTGTTTGGGCCGCGCCAAGCGGAGCGGATCGCCGAACTGGCGATCGAGCTGAGCCTGGCCGAACTGGAAACGACGGACTCCCGGCTCTTCGTCGACCGTTCCGCCCAAGGCGCGCGCGCGCCGCGCAAACTGAACCAACCGTTCCTCAGGCACGCGGCCTTCCGCGAGTTCATCCTGGATCGGCGCCTGACCGGTCTCATCGAGCAGTTGCTCGGGCTGAAGCCGCTATTGGTGACCGATCAGGTCCTGATGAAGCCCCCGCGGTTCGGCTCGGCCAAGCCGTATCATCAAGACAACGCGTATTTCCGCTGCTCGCCGCCCGACCACGTGATCACCGCGTGGGTCGCCCTGGACGACGCCGACGAGGCCAACGGGTGCTTGCGCTACATCAACGGCTCGCATCGCGGACCGATCCTGCCCCACACGCCCCTCCCCGGCGAGGTGAACAACCTGGTCCCGCCCCAGGAGTTGATCGATCTGAGCCGCGAGTCGCCGGCCGAGGTCCGCCGCGGCGGCGTGGTGTTCCATCACAGCCACACGCTACACACCTCGCACCGCAACGAATCGGACCGCTGGCGGCGGGGTTATGCGAGTCACTGGGTCACCGCCGACGTCGTCTCCGAAAACCTAGACCGCGCCGAGGGCAAGGCCTTCACGACGCTTGACAGGGCCTATTTCCGCGGCGAGTATGACCCCCAATACGCCAAAACCGATTGAATCAACAGGTTGCGCGTCGTTTCGGGCCTGTTGAATCGGAGGGATGGTTTAGTCCATGACTTGCACAACCGTATTCTCAATGGGGTTGATCCCCAACGCGCCCATTCGACTCGGCTCCCGGCTCTCGTCCCCATCATCGCGTCCCTGGTCGATTGCAGTCCAAAGAAGAAAACCGATTACGAAGACGAGGGACGAGAGCCGGGAGCCGATTAAGAGGCGGAACGGGGACCCTTCACGAAGCGGTGCTTACCCCCAAAACTGAATCGCACCCTTTCAACCGATCTTGAGAACCCCCCAAACATTCAATCTGACTGGAGTTCCCCTCAATGCAAATGGCTGAAAGACTTTCCCGATTGGGAACCGAGACCGCCTTTGCCGTCTCGGGCGAGGCGCGCGCCTTCGCCGAGGCGGGCAACAAGGTTTATCCCTTCCATCTGGGCGACATCAACCTCAAGACGCCGCAAAACATCATCGACGCCGCCACGCGCGCCATGAACGACGGCAAGACCGGCTATTGCCCCAACCACGGCATCCCGCAACTGCGCCAGGCCTTGGCCGAGGAGATCAACGCCACGCGCGGCGCCGATTACGCGCTCGAAAACGTCGCGATCCAGCCCGGCGGCAAGCCGACGATCGGCAAGTTGATCCTGACGCTGATCAATCCCGGCGACGAGGTGCTCTACCCCTCGCCCGGATTCCCAATCTACGAATCTCAGATCGAATTCAGCGGGGCGAAGGCCGTGCCGTATACGTTCCATGAAGGCGAGACCAATTTCATCCTCGATACCGTGGAGATCGAAAAGCTGATCACGCCGCGCACGCGGATGATCATCTATAACGACCTGCAAAACCCGACGGCGGCTGAATCGTCTGAAGACGAGATGGGCCACATCGCCGAGCTGGCGCGCCGGCACGACCTGTATGTCCTTTCGGACGAGGCCTATTTCGACGTTCGCTTCGAGGGCAAGTCGCGGTCGATCGTCTCATTCCCCGGCATGCTCGAACGGACGGTCATCCTCTATACGTTCTCGAAGAAGTACGCGATGACGGGCTGGCGGCTGGGCGGGACGATCGGCCCCAAAGAGATCATCGAGGTGATCGCCACGCTCAACGTCAACGACGAGTCGTGCACCAATCACTTCATCCAATACGCTGGCGTGGAGGCCCTGCAAGGCGACCAGTCGGGCGCGGCGCGGATCCTGGAGACGCTCAGGGAACGCCGCGACGCGGCCGCCGACATCCTCAGCTCGATCCAAGGCTTCCGCTGCTTCCACCCCCACGCCTCGTTCTACCTCTTCCCCAACGCGACCGAGGCGCTGAAGAACATCGGCATGGACTACGAAGAGTTTCGCAAGACGGCGCTGCACGAAACCGGCGTCTCCTTCTGCACCCGCCAACACTTCGGCCGCTCCCTCCCCCACGAGACCGAAAAATACCTACGCTTTGCCTACTCGGGCATCGACGTGGAGGACATCAAGGAAGGGCTGGGGAAACTGAAGGCGTTCGTGGAGGGATAAAACTTGCAAGGCGCGGTCAACGCACGACGAGAGGACGAACATGAAATCATATCGCGAAGAGCTATGGTTCAACCTGCCTGAGCGGCGGGGGTATGTGAACATTACGCCTCAGGTCGAGGTGGCGCTGCGCAAGAGCGGAGTCCAGGAGGGGCTATGCGCGGTCAACGCCATGCACATCACGGCCAGCGTTTATATCAACGACGACGAGAGCGGCCTGTTGCAGGACTACGACGATTGGCTCGAAAAACTCGCCCCGTTCGACGCCTCGTCCAAGCGTTATCGCCACAACCGCACCGGCGAGGACAACGCCGACGCCCATCTGAAACGCCAGATCATGGGCCGCGGGGTGGTCGTGGCGATCACCGAGGGCCGGCTCGACTTCGGCCCCTGGGAACAAATCTTCTACGGCGAATTCGACGGCCGCCGCCGCAAGCGCGCGTTGATCAAGATTATTGGGGAGTGAGGGATCGGGTTTCGGGGCTCGGGGGAAAGCAAGCGCTTGAATTCCGGACTTTGCCGCGGGCTTGTGTTGATTATTTGGGTGTGGTCTCTTGACTCTCGGCCGTTGATGCTTGTAACGAATTCGCCAAGTAACGAACAGAAGCCTGATAATGTTCAGGTCCTCTTATTCTTCCACGGCGTCTTCTTCCTCAACCTGTTCCTCGCTCGCTTCACTCACGCCCTTTTTCTTCTTGTTGTTCGCCCCTAGTTTTTCCCATGCCGCGATCAGTTCATCCGAGGAATGCATCGGCAGGCTGCTCTCCATCCATTCGAAGAATAGACTGTCGTGTTGGTCCAGGCAGTCGCGGACCATGACCGGATAGAACCCGCGTTCAAAGGCCCCGAAAGTCGTGGCCGCCACGCAACCGCCCGTCGCCGTCCCGGTCAGCAACACCGTGCGAATCGACCGTTCCTTCAGCAAGTCTTCCAAATAGGTCTTGTAAAACACGTTCCCCCGGCTCTTGCGAATCACATAATCGCCCTTGCGCGGGGCCAGTTCCTCGATCGTCCGCGAATCCCAAGTATCCGCCTGCAGGATTTGCTCGATGCCATTGTAATGAAACCAGCCGCTCATCAGTGAAGACCCGACTTCGGTCTGGTAAACCATTTCCGCGTACGTTACCAGCACGCCCGCGCCACGCGCCGCTTCGAGCAGTTTTTGCGTTCGGTCGACCTGCCGGGCGAACCCGGGGACGGTCGCATGCCGGGCCAGGGTACGAGTTCAACCCAATCTGCATGGATGTTTGATTGACGTTCGCGATAAACGTTGCGCTCCCTTTATCGTCGCTGGTCCGCGTGTCCAACATCCGCGCCCGCCGGCGTCCCCCGACCCGACCCGCATTACGGTCCCCAACACCGCCGGATCCCCTTCGACTTCCGCATAGGGGCCAACATGGTCCCGGTCCAGCGCAACACAGCGTCGCGGTGGCGAGTCTATTTCTGAGCCCCGCGCCCCGCTTGACACCCTATCGAGCTGGCAACTAGAGTAATTCCAGGTCCGGCAAGCGCCGGGACGGCGTCGGATCCACCCAAATCGGGGCCCTTAGCTCAGCGGTCAGAGCCGCCGGCTCATAACCGGTAGGTCCCAGGTTCGAATCCTGGAGGGCCCACCATCCCCTCGATACATGCAGCGGCGGCACGCCTCACCCGCGCCCCGGTGCTCCAGCCCGCCCGATGCCGCTTGCCCCCCGCGGACCATTCATGTAGAAGATGTGAGGCATCATTCTGCCCGCCCGAACCTGCCGTCGCGGGCGTTTTTATTTTTTTGGGGATGGATCGCGACCCGGCTTCATGCGCATTCTCGGCATCCATGATGGACATAACGCGGCGGCGTGCCTGCTCGAAGACGGGCGGATCGTGGCGGCGCTTCAGGAGGAACGCCTCACGCGCATCAAGAACCACGACGTTTTTCCCGCCCGCGCCGTCAAGTGGCTGCTCGACGAGGCCGGCTACGACCTCGCGGCGATCGACGCGGTGGCCATGAACGGCCACCACCAGCCTGTCCACCGCGACCGCGAGCGGTTGATCCGGGACACGCGCTGGGGCGGCAGTCTCGATCCGGGCCGGGTGCTGCGGCGCTGGCTGCGGGCCACGCCGGTCAACGCCCTGTGGCGTCGCCGCCGCCGCCGCAAACGAATCGATGAGGCGGCCCAAGCTGGAATCCCGCCCGAGAAACTGGTCTTCATCGATCACCACCGCTGCCACGCCGAGGCGGCCTACTGGGGCGGCCCCTTCCGCGGCGAGCCGGTCTTGGTCCTGACCGCCGACGGGGCGGGCGACGACCTGTGCGCGACGGTCGGCACGGCCGACGAGGACGGCAAACTCAGCCGCCTGGCCTGGATCGACGAATCTCATTCCCCCTCCCTGGTCTACCTGGTCGTGACGACGATTCTGGGCATGGTCCCCAACGAGCACGAGTACAAGCTGATGGGCATGGCCCCCTACGCCGACCGCCAACGCGCCGAGCGGGCCTGCCGCGTCTTCGAGCAGATGTTGGAATGGGACCCCGCCCAACCGTTGGCCTGGCGGCGGCGCGCCGGAGTGCCCAACGTCTACCACTGCTATGATTATCTGAAGAAGCGGCTCGACCTGCTTCGCTTCGATATCGTCTGCGCGGGCTTGCAGATGTGGATTGAACGGCTCGTGGCCGATTGGACGCGGCGCGCGATCAAGGCGACCGGCGTGGGCAAGGTCGCGCTCTCGGGCGGGTTGTTCATGAACGTCAAGGCCAACAAAATCATCGCCGAACTGCCCGAGGTCGAGGACTTGTTCATTTTCCCCTCGTGCGGCGACGAGACCAACACGATGGGGGCGGCCTACGGCGCCTACCAGGACCTGCGATCCGCCGCGTCCCCGCCGCCCGAACCGATCGGCCCGATCTACTGGGGCGGGGCGCCGGACGAGGCGACCATCACGGCGACCCTCGAGCAAGCCGACGAGCACTTCACCTGGAGCCGACCCAAAAACATCGCCGAACATGCGGCCGAATACCTGGCCCGCGGCGAGGTCGTCGCCCGCTTCGCCGGCCGGGCCGAGTTCGGCGCCCGCTCGCTGGGCAACCGCTCGATCCTGGCCGATCCTTCGCGTCAGGGGGTCGTACGCGTGATCAACGAGATGATCAAGAGCCGCGATTTCTGGATGCCGTTCGCCTGCTCGATCCTGGCCGAGCGGGCCGATGATTACGTCCGTAATCCAAAAGGGCTTCAGGCGCCCTACATGATCCTGACGTTCGACGCGGCCGACGGCTTTGAGCAAATCCAGGCCGGTTGCCATCCGCACGACCGCACGGTCCGGCCCCAGTTCGTCGACGAGGCTTCGAACCCGGGCTATCATCGGCTGATCAAGTCCTTCGAGGCCCGCACGGGGACCGGCGCGCTGCTCAACACCTCGTTTAACCTACATGGGTTTCCGATCGTGAACGAGCCGGCCGAGGCCCTCGAGGTGATGCTGCGCTCGGGTCTCAAGTACCTGATCCTCGATGACGCATGGGTCGAGAAAAAAGAGAGAGCCCCCCAGAATTAAGTTTGGCACGAGGCGACCAGGCGGCCAAAAAACTCACTTGATGAAACGGGCCAGTCCTTGGGAAAGTCGGACATTTCACTGATCATCCCCACCCTGAACGAAGCCGGGAACATCGGGGAGCTGATCGAGCGGGCCAGGTCGGTGATCGAGGGGCTCGGGGTCGAGTATGAAATCCTGGTCATGGATGGAGGCTCGACCGACGGCACCTGCGAGGAGGCCGAGCAGGCTGGCGCCCGGGCCGTCCGCGAAGGGGGCGAGACCTACGGCACCGCGTTGCGCACCGGCTTTTCCCAGGCGCGCGGTGAGTTCGTCATCACCATGGACTCGGACCTTTCCCACGAACCGGAGTTCATCCGCGCCTTGTGGGACCGCCGTGACCAGGCCGAGGTCGTGATCGCGTCACGCTACGTGCCCGGCGGCCAGGCCGAGATGTCGGCCCTGCGTTGGGCGCTCAGTCGCATCCTGAACGTCGTCTTCACCAGCCTGTTGCGCCTGCCGATCCGGGACATCTCCAGCGGCTTCCGGCTCTACCGGGGCGAGGGGGTCCGCTCGATCGAGATCGAGGCCCGCGACTTCGACGTGTTGGAGGAAATCCTGATCAAGCTCCACCTGGGCGGCAACCGCATGATCGAAGCCCCCTTCCACTACCGCCCCCGGCGCCACGGCAAGAGTCACGCCAAGCTCATCCGCTTCGGCCTGGCCTACCTGCGGACGTTGTGGCGCATGCTACGCCTGCGGCGGGGCAAATGAGGGCAATAATATACTTGACAACTCCATGAAATCTACTAAACTCCACCCGAGAATACAACGAAAGGGCGGAGACAAATGCAAGACGGACAGCCGGAAACCCTACAGGAAGCGGTTCTTTACTTCTCCAATCCGGATAACTGCCGTGAATACCTCATTGCGCGTAGATGGCCGAACGGTGTAATCTGCCCTCGGTGCGTCGGCGCGAAAGTGACGTTCCAGCTCAAGCATAACCGTTGGCAATGCGGAAGTCACCATGAACGGAGACAGTTCACGCTTAAAACCGGGACGATCTTCGAGGATTCACCAATCAGCTTCGACAAATGGTTGATCGCAATGTGGCAAGTCGTGAACTGCAAAAACGGCGTCAGTTCCTATGAGATTCACCGGGCTATCGGCGTGACTCAAAAGACGGCTTGGTTCATGGATCACAGGATTCGCTTCGCCTTGGGGATTGCATCGCCCGATAAACTTTCCGGTGAAGTCGAAGCGAATGAAACATTCATCGGGGGCAAGACTCGGAACATGCACATTTCCCAAAGAACGCGGAGAATCACCTTAAAACAATTGACCGGCAAGAATAACGAGGGAGCGTGTCTTAATTGAAAAACCACGTCAAAAGCGCGGGAAAAAAAGAGACATAAGGTTGTGTCCCTTTTTTATGGATGCGGCGGTCTTGATCTGGGATTCCAAGGCGGGTTAGAGGTTTTCGGAAAGACTTACGAACGCTTGCCGTTTAGCATCGAATGGGCTAATGACAACAACTCCGCCGCATGCAAAAGTTACCGCAGAAACCTTGTCGATCATATTCATTGCGGAGATATTTGGGAAGCCATTGACCAAATGCCGAGCGAGGCCGACGTTTTGATTGGCGGATTCCCATGCCAGGATATTTCAATCAACGGCAAGCGTCGTGGCGTTGCCGGAGATCGCAGCGGGCTTTACAAGGCGATGGTCGAGGCGGTCTGCTCGATGCAAGCCAAATGATTTTTAAAAGCGCGTTCTCGAAGTTTTGAAATCCGTGGCAAAAGGCGAGAACGTGGATATTAGCCCATCCTTTCACGATCGCGCCTTCCCCGACATAATCGCCAATGGATTCGGGGTAGAAGTCAAGAGCACGAATAAAGAACCATGGCGATGCGTGGGCAATAGCGTTTTCGAGGGAATGCGCGATCCGTCGGTTCAACAAATTTACGTGGTGTTTGGAAAGATGGGTGGATTGCCTGCGGTCCGCTGGGGACGATACGAAGATCGCATCGACCACGTAAGAATTTCTCACGCTCCACGGTTTGTTTTGGAAATGGAAAGCAAGGCGTCGCTCTTCGAGAAAATGGGCGTGTCTTATAATGATATTTGCGTGTTGGCCGCCGAGCAGAAAATGTGTCATGTTCGCGAATATGCGCGGAAACGGTTGAAACCGGGCGAGCGGTTATGGTGGCTTGAGGACGAACCGGGTGAGGAAAAAACATTGCCCATCGAAGTCCGCCTTTACATGAAGCTTCCCCGGGAAGAAAAGACTGCGCTCCGCGCGGAAGGCGCTATCTTATACCCTCAAATAGTCGGCGGATCGCGCGTGAAAAAATAAATACAATGAGGTTGCGCTTTATTTGATGACATATCACGGCGTTTTATGTCCGCAGACCAGGGACTTGTTTAGCGCGGGAAGTGTCGCGGGGAAAAATCGTGGCGGGAATTACGCGCTACGGGCATTGAAAAACATTGAGCACGAAATGAGAGAGGCCGCGTATCGACTCGAAAACGCGCTTTTCGAGGAATATTGGGGAGCTTCCGTGTTGCCCGAAAACCGAATAGTGGAATGGCTTAAACGCGCGGATCGGCACGCAAAAGATTGGAAGCCGTCCGAGCATTTATTTCTCAGTGGAAGCTGATAAGGAAATGAAGCCAACACCAGCGCCCAACCTGCCAGGAAATACGCCGTGGGATCGGTTTGATAACGCCATCCGCGCCATATTCAAGGTTCCAAAAGAAGTCATATCAAAAGATGCAAAGAAACGGGCGAAAAGGGCCAAGCGTGCGGGATGATGGATACGCTCACCCAATTGGAACGAAGCGAACGGATGCGCCGCGTTCGCTCAAAAGATACAAAGCCAGAGTTGATTGTCAGGTGCTTGGTTCACCGTTTAGGCTTTCGATACAGGCTTCACGCGGGCGATCTTCTGGGAAAGCCGGATTTAGTCTTTCGGAGCCGCAAGCTTGTAATCTTTTTTCACGGTTGTTTCTGGCATCGGCATTCGCGGGGCTGCCGACTGACGCGGACTCCAAAATTGAAATTGGATTACTGGGAGCCGAAGCTGGCGGAAAATAGGAGACGGGACTTGATAAACCAGCGTAGATTGGCGGATCAGGGTTGGCACTTTCTGATTATTTGGGAATGTCAGATAGCAGCCGAGAACAAATTGGAACGCCTGATTCTCGATTTTCTATCCTAACGTGGAGTTATCAAGTATATTATTGCGCAAATAAGGATAAGACCTCCGATGGTCGGGTGGATGTTCTCTTTCACTTAATCCCTCAGATATTCTATATTTGATGGCACTTCGACTCGCAGGGGTGGGCTCGGGGAAAGAAGTTTTCAGATCAAACGAGGGTGTAGTCTTTTGGGATCGGAAAAAGTCCTCGTCACCGGCGGCGCCGGATTTATCGGCTCCCATCTTGTGGATACGTTGCTTGAGCGCGGTCATGCGGTCCGGGTGTTCGACAACCTGGATCCGCAGGTCCATGGCGCGGGGGCGCAGGGGCCGCCGACCTACCTGAGCCGCGAGGCCGAGTTCATCCAGGGCGACGTGCGCGACGCCGAGGCCCTCGACGCCGCGCTGGGCGGGGTCGAAGTCGTCTTCCATCAAGCGGCGGCCGTGGGCGTGGGCCAGTCGATGTACGATATCCACCGCTACACGAACATCAACGTCCTGGGCACGGCCGCGTTGCTCGAGCTGCTCATCAGCCGCCACCGCGACCATGTGCGCAAGCTGCTGGTCGCCAGCTCGATGTCGATCTACGGCGAGGGAAAATACGTGAGCCCCGAATCGGGTCTACCGATCCTGGTGGGCTTGCGCGGTCGCGAGCAGATGCAGGCCGGCCAGTGGGAACACCTGGCGCCGGGCGGCAACTGGCTGCTGCGCCCTGCCCCGTGCGACGAAACCAAGCCGCTCCAACCCACGTCGATCTACGCGATCAACAAGCGCGACCAGGAAGAAATGGCCCTGGTCATCGGTCGCGAATATGGCATCCCGACCGTCGCCCTGCGCTATTTCAACGTCTACGGCCCGCGCCAGGCACTCTCCAATCCCTACACGGGCGTGGGGGCGATTTTCAGCTCGCGGCTGCTCAACGGCAAGGGGCCGCTCATCTTCGAAGACGGCCGCCAGACGCGCGACCTGACCCACGTGCGCGACATCGCGCGGGCCAACACGCTGGCCATGGAGCGCGACGAGTCCAACGGTCATGCCATCAACATCGGCACGGGCCTGGCCACCAGCGTGTTGCAGGTGGCCGAGCTGTTGCGCAAGCGACTCCACCCCGGCCGCGGCGACGACCCCGCCCTCGCGCCCAAGATCGTCGGCAAATTCCGCGCCGGCGACATCCGACACTGCTTCGCCGACATCTCCAAGGCCCGCCGCCTGCTGGGCTTCAAGCCCGAGATCCTGTTCGAGCGGGGCGTCGATGACCTCATCGAATGGGTCCGCAGCCAAACCGCCGAGGACCGCACGCAGAAGGCGTATGAGGAGTTGGTGGAGCGGCGGCTTGTTTAGTAGGCAGGGCCCGCGGCAATTAGAGTCACAAACCAGAATTAAAATTCGCGGACTGCGGCTTGGACTCGAGAAATTTTAATCGCGAGTGATCAGGGCCAGTTGTTTCCAGTCCTCGTCGGGCATCCAGACGAGCGCGCGGTTCTCGGGGTGGGCGGCGTGGGTTAGGATGCCGCGCAGAAGGCCGATGATCTCCTGGCGCGTTTTGGCGCGCATGTTGGCGGCTAGGCCGCCGATGATGGCGTCGTTGAACGGCAGGGCGAGGGCGGGCAGGAACGTCTCGAAGACGACGGCGGCCTCGCGGGGGCTGGACTCGCCGATCGGCGGCTGGATGTCGTCGAGCCATGATGCTCGCTGGGCATAGAACAGAAACTCCTCGAAGTATTGCTCCTTGCTCGCGACGACGGGCAGGGGTTTGCGGGCGGGTTCCCGGCGATACTTGTCGGAGTCCGAGCGGCGCACGACCGACGACAGCGCCCGCATCAGCAGCAACGCCGAAACGCCGTTGAGCCCCCACCAGCGCATCGTGTCGACGATCCGGTTGGCCACGGGGCTGAGCGGATAGTCCGCCTTATTGAAGTAAACCTGGGTCAGCTAACTCATGGCCGACTCACGGGGCAGAAGAAGTTCTTCAGACGATCAGAGGCACCGGCGACGAGCCACATTCGGCGATCGCCGAAGCTCTCTGGATGATTAGATCCTAAATCGGTCAAGGCCTTGCGAGGGCGAGATATGAGGACGAGAGATCATGGCCCGATGATGGGCCGGGATGTTCGGGCGCAACGAGCTACAGAACCACGTTCTCACCCCAGTGGGGCGCGATGGCTTCGGTTTCGGGCGCCTCGCTCTGGGCGACCTCGGGCGGGGACTCGAGCTGGGGCCACTTGGTCGGTGGGTTGAAACCCTGTCCGGCCTGCAGCACGAGCGCCTCGGGATGCTTGGCCTTGAGCTCGCCCCAGGTGGTCTGCGCCCACAGGTCTTGGTCCAGCACCTTCATTGGCGCGTCAATCATGCTTCCCGAAACGGCCTTGCCCAGCGGCGGCCACCATAGACTCTCCGTCTCGCGGTCCCAAAGCAAAAACGCGTTGCGGCCCTCCCATACCTCGGGGTCGGCGTACGTGTAACTGCTGGTGGCGAACGTGAAGACCTGGTCCTCGTACTGGCACTCATACACGGTGCCCAGGTCCGCCAGGATGCAATAGGCCGCGAAAACGGGGCGCCCGCCCACGACGTCGTTGACCACCTCATGCGAGAGCAGCAGGTCGACGGGATAGACCTTGACCTCCTCGCCGACGCCGACCGCCAGCACCCGCCCCTGGTCGGGCAGCCATTCGTCGGCCTGCTCGGCGCTCACGAACGTCGGCTCGATCAGGTGAGAGAAGTGTTCGCGCCCGATCCCGTGAAATATCTGTCCGGGCTCCAGCCGGAATTCGGTGACGTCGAAGTCGTCCTTTTCGGTCTCTCCGCCCGGGAGGTACTGGCACCCGTCTCGCTCGTAAACTCCTTTGAATTTGGGCATTGCGTGCGACCTTTGCCATTGGGAGGGCGGTGTCCGGACGGCCATTGCGAGAGTGGGCAAAAACCAGGGCTTACGATTGATTTCAAAGATCCCGTAAGCGAGCACCACGGCAAGCAAAATACCGAGCACCATCGCCCGCCGCCGCGCCAAGATCCATTGCGGTATAATCCGTTTCAGGGCCATTACGGGTCCTCCCCTCTGGGGTCGTTTTCGAGCCGGCAATCCTTGACGAGACACCGTGTATGATACGCCACGGGGCGGCCCTGTCTTACGAACAAACGAGACGGGGTGGAATGATTTTAGAGGCAAAGCCCATCGGTGGCGGTGTATAACGCAAATAGATTCAATAGTCCGCGAGGAAACGGACGGGCCGCTCGCGGGCGGGCGAAAAGAATTTTGAAAAAAAGTGGTACGATCGGTCGCCCGACCCCGTTTTAAAAGAGAGGAAGGCAGCAAGGACCGAGTCCCTCCACTCCGATCCAAAATGGCCTCGGGCCACCCCATCTTGGTCGCTGCCTTCCTCGATTCCACCACTTGGCGGATCGCGAGTGAAAGCAGACTTGGCGCATCTGTGGTGTAACTTCACGCTCAACCTTTCCGAGCAGCAATTCGCTCCCCTGTACCAGGCCACCAAGTCGCTACGACGAAGATTCACGATTCTCGCCCTTTCGGGAGAGGCATGGCCTCATGAATGACTCGTCATTCGTAATCGAAAAGCATCGCGTGTACGCCGGACCTGGCTGACGGGTCGCCCGATCGTGGCGTACAACGATTTGCGACCCACCGAGCTTGCCGGCCACCCACTCACCGTTGCCATGCCATCAGTTTCTCGAAGATCTTTTTCATCGTCGGCGTCAGTCGCGTGCGGTTGTAGGTGTCGCCGGCTTTGCGGAAGATTTCGGCTTGGGTGGGGTAGGGGTGGATGGTCTTGGCGAGGGTGCCGACTTTGAGTTTGTGGACCATCGCCAGCGAGATCTCCGAGATCATTTCGCCGGCGTGGCGGGCGACCAGCGTCGCGCCCAGGATTCTGCCCTTGCGCAAGGTCAGCTTGAGAAAGCCCTCGGTCTCGCCTTCGAGGATGGCGCGGTCGTTGTCGTCCATGCCGACGCGCAGCGTCTCGACCTCGATGCCCCGCTCGCGCGCCTCGTGTTCGTACATGCCGACGTGGGCGATCTCGGGGTCGGTGTAGGTGCACCAGGGGATCGTTAGCGCCGACGCCTTGGCCTTGAAGGGCAGGAACGGGAACAGGGCGTTACGGATCACCGCGCGGGCCAGGAAATCGGCCGTGTGCGTGAACTTGTACTTTGAACAAATATCGCCGGCGGCGAAGATGCGCGGGTTGCTGGTCTGGAGGTAATCGTTGACCGAGACGCCGCCCCGCGCGTCGTACTGGACGCCGACTTTTTCCAGCCCCAGCCCCTCGACGTTCGGCGCGCGCCCCACGCCCAACAGGATCGCGTCGCATTTGAGTTGATGCGGTTTGCCTTCGACCGTGTAATCGATCACCTTCTCGCCGCCCTCGACGTTTATCTTTTCCACCTTGCTGTTAAACACATACTGGACGCCGTCGCGCAGCATGGCGGCCTCGACGATCTTGGCCGCGTCGCGGTCCTCGCGCGTCAGGATCTGCCCCATCTTCTCGAACTGGTAGACTTCGGATCCAAAACGGGCGAACGACTGGGCCATCTCGCAGCCGATCGGCCCCCCCCCCAGGACCGCGAGGCGCCGGGGAAGTTCGGTGAGGTTGAAGACCGTCTCGTTTGTCAGGTAACCCGCCTCGGCCAGGCCGGGGATCGGCAGGGCCGCGGCCCGCGCGCCGGTGGCGATGACCGCCTTCGAGAAGCGCAGCGTCTTCCCGGCGACCTCGACCGTAGCGGGCCCCGAGAAGCTCCCCTGACCGATAAAGACATCCACCCCCAACTCGCTGAAACGCCGCGCCGAGTCGGTCGGGCTGATCCGGGAGCGCAGCCGCCGCATGCGCTCCATCACTTTGGGGAAGTCGACTTTGGCCCCTTTCGGCGCCTTGACGCCGAATTCATGCGCGTCGCGCACGTCGGCGTAGGCCCGCGCCGAGCGGATCAGGGCCTTGGAGGGAACGCAGCCGACGTTGAGGCAATCCCCGCCCATCAAGTGGCGTTCGACGAGGGCCACTTTGCCCCCCAAGCCGGCCGTCGCCGCCGCGGTCACCAACCCCGCCGTCCCAGCACCGATCACCACGAGGTTATAACGCGCCGCCGGCTCCGGATTGATCCAATCCGGGGGGTGCACATTTGAGAGAAGCGCTTGGTTAAATTCGTCAAGCGGTGAGACGTTTAGGTCTTCCATTATCAGTCCTCGTTTGAAGGGCCGCCTCTAAACTCCGGGAATTATTTACTTGGCACACACGATTCGGCATGATAGACTCATCGCATCATGAACGGTGAAGTACAAACAATGCCAAAAAACGGAAAACTCGCCTCTCAGCCGAGCGTCTTTAGTTTTATCTAGCGTTTCCCCGACGAGGCTGCGACGCGGGATTACTTTGAATCAGCGCGCTGGCCGGACGGAATTACCTATGTGGGTTGCGGCCACCGTGATGTTTGTAAAATTCGAGGGGGTAAAGATCCGGGCGCACGTGGCCGGAATGAAGGGGTGGCACCTGACCTACAAGGGGCTAATCGGCAGTGGCAAGTAAGCGGCAAAACCCCCTGTTCGGCAAGTTCGATGAGGTTATGCAGTCCGTTGTTGTGGCGCGACCACTAGCGAACCGCCCAGTGCGACAACATCGACCCCGATCTCGGCGGGGCGAAGGCTTACGGTTTGCTGATATGTTTTGCGGTATCGGGGGGTTTCATGTCGCCGCCTCTCAACTCGGCCTTGAGTGCGTTTTCGCTTGCGATGTTGACGAGGAGTGCCGCAGAGCCTACCGCGAAAAATTTCGGCGTGCGGCCAGAGGGCGACATATCGCATCTTCGGCCCGAATTGATCCCTGATCATGATTTTCTTTTCGCCGGGTTTCCCTGCCAGCCGTTTTCAATTATCGGCAATCGGGACGGATTCGAGGACACAAGGGGAACCTTATTCTTTGAGCTTGCCGAGACGATCAAGGCGAAACGTCCGACCGCGTTGCTGCTGGAGAACGTCAAACAACTACTGACGCATAATCAAGGCAAAACGCTTCAACGCATTCTCGGGGTGCTGCGGAACTTGGGCTATTGGACAGATTATAAAGTTTTGAATGCGCTAGACTTCGGCCTTCCGCAAAAACGTGAGCGAATATTCATGGTTGGATTGAGAGGTTCCACGTCCCAATTCAAATGGCCGAATAAGAAACGAAAAATAAGGCCCCTTTCGGCTTTATTAGAAAAGAATCCTGATGCTCGTTACTATGTAAGCGACCGGATCAGGCAGGCTCGCATCGCGGCGCATAAGGCCACAATGAAGCCCGCTATTTGGCATGAGAACAAAGCTGGAAACATTTCAAGTCATCCTTTCTCGTGCGCACTACGCGCGGGCGCATCCTATAACTATCTTCTGATCGACGGTGAGCGCAGGCCGACGCCTCGCGAGTTGCTGCGCCTTCAAGGGTTCCCCGAATCGTTCAAGATGGTTTGTAATGATAGCCAAACGCGCAAACAAGCGGGAAACGCCGTGCCTGCCCCGATGGTTGCAGCGATCATTGAGGCAATCCTTGATGGACAAGAAGATTAAGTTACGCGGTGACTCTCCAAGGCAAAGTGGTCCATATTCCCTTGGGGAGATCCCGCGCAAGGTGGCTGTGAGAATCGGAAGGAGTATTGTTCATCGAATCGCGGTTGGTCACGCCGACATAACCGGGGACGATTTTGGTGGAATTTCTGCGGACGCGATCAGCGGCCGACATCGTGCCAGTCCTCTTGGGATAGCTGATGTTGAATGGGATGGATGCGCGTGGTCTGTCAAAACGGTAAAGCACGGATCACCATTTTAACAAAGAAAAGTTCGCCTGATTTGCGGAAGGAACTCGCCGGACTATTCCGCCGACATCAAGGAACTTCATAAAGATTTACAGGCCACGGGTCGCGCAGTCCTTGAGATATGGAACGCCAGGGTTGACGAGGCTTTTAAGGAAAACGATGACTTGAGGATTTTCCTTATCCATATCGTATGCGCGTCCGCGCGTGCCCGTCGGTTTCCGAAACAAACAGAAGGAAATCGTCTGCAAATGAGGCCGGGGGAGCATAAACTCCCCCGAACAACGCGAGAAGAAACAGAAACCGGCTCAGGTTTCCCACGGCTAAAACCCTCATGACGTCCGCTCACGGCCCGATCTGGAACACGCCGATCCAGGTTAAGCGAATGACTCGACAACTCCCAGTTGGAATCATATCATTAATAAGCCTGTCGCGAATTGGAGAAGTGGATTTGATCGCAACGGAGGGGGGCATGTGAGGATGCGTTATCAGTTCTTGATCGACAGCTACGCCACCGAAATCGAGAAGGTCCTCGGCACGTGGGCGATGTTTCGGGATGAAGACATGCCGGCGCGGCCTCACCCGACCGACCCGCGGGGGCGCAACCTGCTCGAACACATGGTCCACCAATCGGTCAGCGAGAACCTCTGGTTTGCGTCGATGTTGGGCATCGCGGTCACCGACCGTCCCCTTCTCGAGGTCGAGAACCGGCTCGCTTTATCCGCCTCTACGCCCGGAACGCCGCAAAACCCCTGGCCGCCCTGCGCGAGCGCGACGAGGCGTGGTGGGAAGCGGAGCGGGACTTCTTCGAGGTCAAGCGCGGCCGGGCCTGGATCATGACCCGCCGTATCGCCCACACCGCCCACCACCGCGGCCAGCAAACCACCCTGTTGCGGATGCTCAACCGCGAGCTGCATAGTAACTAGTGTAGTGTCTCACGCTGGTTGCAGATTATCCAGTGTGGCGCGGGCGCGGCGGACTTTTTCGAGAATCGTCTCGGCCTTGGCGGTCCAAGTAATGGATCGG
>CAUZJO010000089.1:0-19819 GCA_963580245.1 Candidatus Sumerlaeia bacterium
TTTTTCATTATCTTTTGCTGCGTCTGGCGCAAATCACGAGTCGAAAACGGATGCCTCTGGTTCACCCGAGTTCAGCTCTGATCGGCTGGGCTGCTTGAGTAGGGCTTTTTCAGGATCGACTAATTCGACCCCGTCGATCCCTCGCGTCATTTCGCTTTGGGTTCCGGCTCCGGGATGTTATTCCACTTCGAACTATCGACGGGCCCCAATCGCGCGACCCCGCTCTGGCGGATTTATCGTTAACCCATGCCACGCGCCCCGCGCTTCCGAACGCCGCGGAATCGATGAAGCGATGGGGAAACGGGAGGCGCGCCTCCCCCCCCCCCCGCGTAAATGCCTGGGCTGGCCGAGTCCACGCAAGGCTCTTGTCGAGAGACCCCGCGTTCGGCTACTATCCTGGTCGAAAAGGTTGCACTTGAAACTGCGCCTTGAAAGACCGCCTTATCGGATGGAGAGTCGTAACTATGTCAGGTGAAACGTGCCGTTCTGAACGACCACATGGGAAGTATCGGTTCATCTTAATTTATGTGGTACTCTCATTTGTGTCAATCCATGTGCAAGATAAAATGGGATTACCATGCGCAACGGCGAATGCCAATGATATTTCTATCGCCGATTTCGAAGGTGACGACTATGGCAATTGGGAGGTTTCGGGCGAAGCTTTTGGAACGGGTCCAGTTCAGAGTTCCGTACCTGGTCAGAAATCTGTGAGCGGATTCCTTGGAAAACACTTTGCAAATTCACATCACGAAGGGGAAAAATCAAAGGGTGTTCTGACTTCACCGCCTTTCACCATCGAACGGGACTACATTAACTTTCTCGTCGGCGGTGGGTATCACCCCGGGAGCCGCCGGACCAAGGCCCCAAAAGACTTCTGGGGCGATGAATGTAGTGTGAGCCTCTTCGTCGTGGATCCGGCTGAGTTAAGGTATTTGCCGTTTGAACATATGAACGCCGGTCACCATCGGCTTGCCGTTGATAAAAGTATAATCATCCGAGCGACGACTGGTCCAGGCCGCGCTTCCGAGGACATCGAAGAGTTGGAGTGGGCCACCTGGGACGTAAGGTTTTTGCGAGGCAAAACCGTTTACATTCGGATCGTCGATAACTATCCCGGCCCGGACGGGTATCTCTGTGTTGACCAGATTCTTCAGAGTAACTCCCCAAAGAAGGATCTCTCGATCGATCATGACGCCCTTCGTCGGGCCAATGAGAACGTTGATACGGCCGCCATGAAAGCCCCACCCCGACGAGGTTTCCATTATCAATCCCCCGTGTTCGCTTTCGGCGGCCAAACCGCCTTGTATCACAATGGGTACTATCACATGTTTTACATCTTCGACGCCTATTGGAATCAGAAGAATGCCATGGCCCACAAGTTCTGGAAGCACGCCCGCTCCAAAGACCTGGTCTATTGGGAAGACCTGCCCTTGGCCCTCTGGCCGTCTGAGGAATATGGGGAGCATTATTGCGCTTCGGGCCAGGTATTAATCGACGATAACGGCGCGCCGATGATCATTTACACGAGCCGGGGGTCGGAACAGGGCATGGAACAAATGGCGGCGCTGGGAGATCCGGATTTGATCACGTGGCGTAAACATCCGGCCAATCCGGTCCTTAAGAATCTTCCTGAAGACCCCATGAACTACGGGACCGATCCCGCCGTGTTCAAACACCAGGGGAAATGGTACATGATCATGGGTGGCCAAATGCCGGTCGACGGCGGTACGCATGGTGGTTTTTCCCTGCACGCATCGGACGACCTGGTCAACTGGGAATTCGTGAGCATCCCTTATAGTTCCAACACGGCAAGCTGGGAGGAGCCCGACCTGTTCCAACTCGGCGACAAGTGGGTCCTCATCTACGAGCCGCTCGGCCCGACTCAGTATTTCACGGGCACCTTCGACTGGGAGTCCCATACCTTCGAGCCGGAGGTTCATGGCTTCATCGATTACGCGGGCGCCGAAAAGCATGATCCCGTGAACCACACGATGAAGGATTTCAAGGGTCATTTCGTGGGCTGCACCTCCTTGGAGGACCACCGGGGACGCCGCATCTATTTTGGCCATTCACCCATTCCAAGGGGACTCTCGCTGCCCAGGGTGCTGACGTTGCGCCCCGATGGGCGCCTGGCTCAGCGGCCCCTGGAAGAACTGACAAAATTGCGAGGCGAGCATCACGGGGTCTCGGGTGTCGAGCTGGCCGATGCTTCCTATTTGATTCATGCGGCGGCGGGCGACATGCTCGAAATCAAGGTTGAATTCGAGCCGGGCTCCGCCGGTGAATTCGGCATAAAAGTTCGCCGTTCGGAAGATGGAGAGCGTTTCGTGCGGATCAGCTGCGACGGTGAACGTCTCGAGGTGGCGGGGGAACGCGTGCCCGCTGAGTTGATGGAAGGTGAGTCCACCCTGCGCCTGCACATCTTTCTCGACAAGAGTTGCATGGAGCTGTTCGCCAATGACCGGGTGGTGTATACGGAAAATATGTCCGGGGTCGGAGCAACCGACTTGGGCATTGAACTATTTGCGACGGGCGGTGCCGCAACAGTCAATTCACTGGATATCTGGCAGCTCGAATCGATTTGGTAAAAGTTCGCCCATCAGGCTTTGTCCGATAATAGCTCGTTGGTCCAAATACAGAGCCTAGCTCGCGCGCCAACTCGTCGCCCCGTGCGGATCGACCTTGTCGGGTCCGGGACGTAGGCAAGCGAAAGATGATCCGTATCGAGTCACCCCTTGTGGGGATCGGAGAGAAGACGGGCGTATAGGCGATCACTCCCGGAAGCCGGGAAGGCCGCTTCTTAGAAGCCAGACGCCGGCCGGTGAGCTGTACTTGAGTAAGGGAGTCGTGAGGCGCGGGGGCTCTATCATGCGGGGATTTTGGTGGATGCCGACGGGACTAATGTTTAAAGGTACGGTGACAGGTGAGATTACTGTGTCTGAACCCACAATATTCTCGTGATGTCTGATGCGTCGGCTTCGAAAATGAATGAATCGTCGCCCGGAGGATCTTTGAGATCATCCCTCTGGGGCGTCGAATCTCCGTGATCTGTCCTAAGCACGTGATCGTCATTCACGCCCGCAAGACGAATCCGACGAAGCGTGTAGGTGGAGGGGTGATCATAATTCTTGTGTCCGGCCGGAATGACAACCCATTCTGGATGAACAGCCTTCAAGAATTTCAACGAAGATGATCCGTTCGATCCATGATGCGGCACCTGGAACATGGTTGCCTTCAAACTGAAATCTCTAGGGGATGATACGTGCCGATCATACAGTTCTCTTTCCTCACTGTCAATCTCGTCGTCATACCTTTGGCCTTTATGATCATCATTGCGACCATTGATGTCACCAGCGACGAGAAAGGATACACCGCCGTAAACAATTTTGAATACAAGTGAAGCATTGTTACGCTGCTGCGGTTCTGAGAACCATCGTCCTGAGTGGGGGTCTACTCGAGGCGGCTGCTTATCGACGTTGAGATAGAGTACCGAGATATCGTCCCATTCCTCTGAAGGCGTACCGCCATCATCAATAGTGTGCCATTCACCTGCATCAACCCAAGCGTGAATTGGTGAATAAATGTCGATCTCTGGTTCTTGGCCTAGAAGTGCCCACAAGTTTTTCCATGTTGGCCGGTCGTTTTCAAGCACGCGACTTGTATATCCCGTGTACCAAAACTCCCTCACTACGTAGATAGGCAACAGCTTGCGTTAGCCATCAAAATGAGCATAATCCGCATGCGTTACTATCGCGATATCGATGGGATCTGTATCAACGAATTGATGCACATGTTTTTTGAGTTTCTCCCTGCCTCTGTCACCTCCGTCGATAAATATGTGCTTCCGATCTCCCGGAGTCTCAATTAGCATCGCCAGGCCATTGCCAACATCAATAAAATGGACACGCAACTTTGTTTCATCAAGTTGAACATCGGAGAGAGATACTTGGGCCGTCGGCGGATCTGCCGGCCAAAGAGGTTAGGCAATGATGACTGCGACTAGGCACGATAACGAAGTCCAGGTGTGGCGAGTCCGTCGAGGCGTTCCAATTCGAGTATATCTTAGACTCTTCATAATGCCCCCCCCAATTGTTAATCTAGATGCCGATCCCATTATTTAGAATTTTAGTCGCCTATGATATTGAGAGCAAGTTTTTTTCCATTAATTCTTACCGGGTGTGATTCCGAAATGGGAGTTGCGTGGGATTGCGGTCAGGGGGTAGCTGACGATGAAGCTGTACCAATGCTGATGCCGCGGCAACTGTCCGGTGAGCTCCGGCACATGATGTCGGATATCGAGTAAAGGGTGTGATTCCGAAATGGGAGTGCGGAAGGTGACGGGATTGGGATGGGGCCTAGCCCGACCGAGTCGATGAATCTGCTGAAAGTTTGCTTTCTCCCCTCCATTACAGGTAGGGTAGGGGAGATACTGGCTGCCCGGCGGCGGTTTTGGCCGGGCGATTTTGAAAGGGAGGGGCTTTTTCCGCGTGGCCACGCCGCTGGACCAGATCCGTAATTTCTGCATCATCGCCCACATCGACCACGGCAAGTCGACGCTGGCCGACCAGTTGTTGCTCCAGACCGGGACGCTCAGCAAGCGGGAGATGCGCGAGCAGGTCTTGGACTCGATGGACCTGGAGCGCGAGCGGGGGATTACGATCAAGGCGCAGGCGGTCCGGATGAGTTACACGGCGAGTGACGGGCGGACGTATCAGCTCAACATGATCGACACGCCGGGCCACGTCGACTTCAGTTACGAGGTCAGCCGGGCGCTGGCCGGTTGCGAGGGGGCGCTGCTGCTGGTCGACGCGGCGCAGGGGGTCGAGGCGCAGACGATCGCCAACGCCTATCTGGCGATCGACGGCGATCTGGCGATCATCCCGATCGTCAACAAGATCGACCTGCCCAACGCCGACCTCGAGGGCGTGCTGGCGCAGATCGAGGAGGCCATCGGCCTCAACACCGAGGAAGCGATCCTGACCAGCGCCAAGACGGGCGAAGGGGTCGGCGAGGTGCTCGAGGCGATTGTCCGGCGCATCCCGCCGCCGCGTCCCTCGCCCAATTCGACCACCCGCGCGCTGATTTTCGACTCCAGCTACGACAATTTCCGCGGCGTGATCACCTATTTGCGCTCGTTCGAGGGCGAGATCGTCCTGGGCGAGCGCGTGCGGTTCATGAAGAGCGGGCGCGATTACGAGGTCTCGGAGCTGGGGTGCTTCACGCCCAAGATGACGCCGCTCGACAAACTATGCGCAGGCGAGGTTGGCTACCTGATCGCGTCGATCAAGGACATCTCAACGGTCAAGGTGGGCGATACGGTCACGTGCGCGATTCGGCCCGCCGCCGAGCCGTTGCCCGGCTATCGCGAGAGCAAGCCGTTCGTCTTTTCGGGCCTCTATCCCAGCACCGCCGAGGAGTTCGAGACGCTCGCGACGGCGGTCGACAAGGTCAAGCTCAACGACGCCTCGTTCGCGGCCGAACGCGAGAGTTCCGACGCGCTCGGTTTCGGTTTCCGCTGCGGGTTCTTGGGCATGCTGCACATGGAGATCATCCAGGAACGGCTCGAACGCGAATACGGCCTGGACTTGGTCCTGACCTGCCCCAACGTCAGCTACCGCGTGACGCTCAAGAACGGGGAGGTCATGACCATCGACAAACCGGCCGACCTACCCAACCCCACGCACATCGAGCGGACCGAGGAGCCATACATCGAGGGGCGCTTCCTAATGCCGGCTGAGCATCTAGGACCGGTTATCAAGCTGGCGCAGGCCAAGTGTGGCGTGCAGAAATCGCTCCAGTATCTGGGCTCCAAGCGCGTGATGCTGGTCTACGAACTGCCGCTCAGCGAGATCATTTTCGACTTCTACGACAAGCTCAAATCCGTCACGCGCGGTTACGCCTCGTTCGATTACGAGGTGATCGGCACGCGTCCGGTGAACATGGTCAAGCTTGACGTCCTGATCAACGGCGACCCGGTCGATGCGCTCTCGGCGTTGGTGCGTCGCGAGGACGCCCAGGTTCGCGGCCGGGTTTTGTGCGAGAAGCTGCGCGAGATTGTCCCGCGCCAACTCTACGAGGTGGTGATCCAGGCGGCGATCGGCGGCAAAATCATGGCTCGCGAGTCGGTCAAGGCCCTGCGCAAGAACGTGACCGCGAAATGCTACGGCGGCGACGTGACGCGCAAACGCAAACTGCTCGAGAAACAGAAAGCCGGCAAGAAACGGATGCGCCAGATCGGCCGGGTCGAGATTCCACAGGAAGCCTTTATGGTAGTGCTCAAGTCGGGGGATTGACGCCGGTCACCCGTTGTATTCTCCCCGGTTAAGCACATTTTGCGCAAAAACAAAGAAGCTGGTGGAGAACAAGGAATTGAGACTCTCGATGGACCGACGTCTTTGTGTTCTCGCGACCCTTGGGTTGCTGGCGATATTGAATGCGAGCGCTGGCGGCGCGACGGCCGGCATCACCTCGGTTCCGCTGACGGACCAGGGCGGCGCCGGAGATGGTCCTCGGTTCGAGCGATTAAGCCCGGAACTGACGGGGATCACGTTTGCAAACCGGTTCGACCCACTCAATGAGAAGATCCGAAACGACATCCTGGAAAGCCCGTTTGTCTATGGCGGCGTCGCCGTGGGCGACTATGACGGTGACGGCTTGCCCGATGTCTACCTCACCAGCGCGTTCAGCCATAACCGCCTCTACCGAAACCTCGGCAACGCGCAATTTGAAGACGTAACCGAGCGCGCGGGAGTTGAAGGCGCGCCAGCATGGAATAGCGGCGCTTCATTCGCGGACGTGGACAACGACGGCGACCTGGACTTGTACATATGCCTCTACGACAACCCTAACCGGCTTTATATCAATCAGGGCGATGGCACCTTCACGGAGTCCGCCGAGTCATTTGGGATGGACTTCAAGGGAGCCAGCGTCATGTCCTCGTTCTGCGATTATGACCGGGACGGAGACCTAGACGCGTTCGTTCTGACCAATCGCTTATGGCACCTGCCGCCCCCTAAGAACATCGAAGTCCTTGAATCAAGCGGGGACGGCGACGCCACGATCAAGCCGGAATATCGCGGCCTGGTAAGTTTCTACCTGGAGGAACCCTCGCTTCGTTTCGCGGGCGAAGAGGACCGGCTCTTGCGGAACAACGGCGACGGTTCCTTCACCGATGCAACGCAAGAGTCAGGTATCTCGGGCTATGAAATGGGTCTTGCGGCCACCTGGTGGGACTACAATCAGGACGGTTCCCCGGACCTCTACGTGAGCAACGACTTCTGGGAACCCGACCGGCTGTATCACAACAACGGCGACGGCACGTTTCGGGATGTCACGACCTCCCTATTGCCCCATACGCCTTGGCTGTCCATGGGGGCCGACCTGGGGGACCTCAACAACGATGGGCGGATTGATTTTATCGCGACCGACATGGCCGCGACGACCCATTACAAACAGAAAATGGCGATGGGCGAGATGGGGCAAGCCGGAACCTTTCTGAGAACCGCCGTCCCCCGTCAATACATGCGCAACGCGGTTTATCTGAATACCGGCACGGAGCGCTACATGGAGGCGGCCTACTTAACAGGCTTGGCGAGCACGGATTGGACATGGTCGGTCAATTGCGAGGACATGGACAACGACGGCCGGGTGGACGTCTACTTCACTAATGGTATTATGCGCGACTGGACCAATCCCGACCACGTGGCCCGAATCAACAAATTGATTCCCCCGGAGGACCTCCCCCGGATCGCCCGGGAGGGATACATCGAAAAGATCCGCTACTGGCTGGCGACCCCCCCGCGCGTGGAAGCCAACCTGGCCTATCGCAATTTGGGAGACCTCAAATTCCAGGAAGTGGGACCCGAGTGGGGTCTGAATCATATGGGAATCAGCAACGGGGCGGTATTCGCGGACCTTGACCGCGACGGAGACCTGGACTTGGTGGTCAACAACTTCGATGAGGAAGCAGGCGTCTATCGAAACCAAACGACCGACACGCACGGCGTCCTGATTCGACTCGAGGGGACCGAAAGCAATCGATTTGGAATCGGCGCGCGCGTGGAGATGAAAACCCGAACCGGAGGGGTTCAGGCCCGGCAATTGACCCTAACGCGTGGTTATATGTCCAACCCCGAGCCTTTGATCCATTTCGGTCTTGGCGTCGATCCCATGATCGAACAACTCACGGTCCTGTGGCCGAGCGGGCAGAGGCAGACTTTCGCGGACTTGGAATCGGATCGGTTTTATACGATCACCGAACCCCAGCGGGAACCACCCGTGGACAAGGCCGTTCAATCGAGGGACGACGATGACGGGGCCGAGAAAATGTTCGGCCGGTCCGACGGCTTGCGGGGGATTCGGCATCACGAACGGCCGTTCGACGATTATGAGCGCCAACCCCTGCTTCCGTACCAGCTATCCAAGCTGGGGCCGGGTCTCGCGTTCGGCGACGCCGACGGCGACGGGGACGATGATCTATACTTGGGCGGGGCGGCCGGGCAGAGGGGGATGCTTCATATCAACGATGGCGAAGGCAACTTCGGGCCGGGGCCGGCACGGCCGTTTCAGGTGGACCGCGAGTGTGAAGACATGTCGCCTCTGTGGTTCGACGCGGACGGAGACGGCGATCTGGACCTCTACGTCGCGAGCGGCGGCGTGGAGGCGGAACCGGGAGATGAGGTTTTGCGCGACCGGCTTTATCTCAACGGCGGCGGCGCCCAGGGGGGAACCGAAGGTCAATTCACGAAGGCGCCGCGAGGGGCGTTGCCCGACCTGCGCGACAGCAGCGGCACGGTCGCGGCCGGGGACTTCGACCGCGACGGCGATCTGGACCTGTTCGTCGGCGGACGGTCGATCCCGGGCAAGTATCCCCTCGCGCCGAAAAGCCGTTTGCTGCGAAACGACCCCTCCAGCTCGACTTTCACCGACATCACCGCCCAGGTCGCGCCCGATCTGCTCGAGACCGGCATGGTGACCAGCGCGCTTTGGTCCGACGTCGATGACGACGGCTGGATCGACCTATGGGTCACGCACGAGTGGGGGCCGATCAAGCTTTATCGCAACCACCAGGGCAGCCTGCAAGACGAGACGCGCGACGCGGGGCTGGCGGAGCGTTTGGGTTGGTGGAACGCCATCGCCGGCCGCGACCTCGATGGCGACGGAGACATCGACTACGCGGTCACCAACTTCGGACTGAACACGAAATACCATCCCAGCCCACGGAAGCCGGCGCAGATCTACTACGGCGACTTCGAGGGTACGGGTAAGCGGTGCATTGTCGAGGCCGAATTCGAGGGCGAGAGCCTGTTCCCGATCCGGGGCCGCAGCTGTTCATCGAACGCGATGCCTTTCCTGTGGGAGGGTTTTCCGACCTTCGACTTGTTCGCCAAATCAACGCTGCAAGAGATCTACACGCCGCAATGTCTCCAAGACGCCTATACGCTCCGGGCCACCCATCTTGAGTCCGGCGTCTTGATCAATGACGGCCAGGGACATTTTGAATTCGAACCGTTGCCGCATCTGGCGCAGGTTTCACCCGGCTTCGGCGTCATACTGACCGAAGTGGACGGCGATGGTCGAACGGACCTGTACATGGTTCACAATTTCTTGAACAATCAACCCGAGACCGGTCGCATGGACGGGGGCGTGAGTTTGTTGCTGCTGGGCGGGGAGGCCGTCGGTGACGCTGGACTGACTCCCGTCTGGCCGCTGCAAAGCGGACTGGTCGTCCCCGGCGACGCCAAGAGCCTCGCGCAGTGCGACCTGAATAACGACGGTTGGCCCGACTTCATCATCGGCGTCAACGACGGCGAACTGATGGCGTTCGAGAATCGAGGGTCGCAAACGAATCGGGCGGTGAAGGTACGCCTGCGTGGCGGCCAATATAATCCCACCGGCATCGGGGCGCTGGTGGCGCTAAAGACGAGCGCGGGCACACTGCAAACCGCCGAACTCGCCGCGGGGGGGAGTTACCTCTCTCAATCCAGCAAAGACCTCTTCTTCGGCCTTGGTCCTGGCGACCGCGTCGAGGAGATTCGAGTGCGTTGGCCGGACGGCCGCTCCGTGCAGTACACCGAAGACCTGGACCGGCAGGTGATCCTGCTGGAAAAGTGAATACGAAAACGATTCCCCCTCGCCGGCGCCGCTCTTGGAAGTGTCTTTGAAAACAAGCGATGTCCCATCCTCCCCGGCTAGATCCGTATTCGGCGCCATGCGTTCATGACAAAATCGCGTTCATCAAATAGAAAGCCCCGTCCCAAGGCCCCTCAAGGCGCCCGTCCCAAACCGGACAAGGCCAAAGGCCGGAAGTTCCCTTTCCTGCTGAAGGTGATTCTCATCGTTTCGCTCATCCTTAACGGCGCTGGCGCCGTGTACTTTTTTGGCAAAGAGAGCGACGTTCGAAAGTCCCCCGCCGAACGCGCGTCTTCGGAAGAGGCTGATTCATGGCAAGACCATGTCCAACAGGGCAAGCAACTCTATAAACAGGCCATTGGTTCCAATCCGATTGACGTGGAGTTGGTCCGCCGAGCGAACCGGCATCAGCTCAAGGCACTCGATCAGCAGCCGAACAATTCGGAAATCCACTCGTATTTAGCATCCAATTATCTGGTGTTGGGCGAACTGAAAGATGCCATTGCACATTTTGAGAAAGCCGACGACCTTGCGCCGAAGTTTCCCCACGCAATGGCCCATAAACTCCAGGGCGAACGACTCTCGGAAGCGGGCAATCAAGAGGAGGCGTTGGGACATTTTCTCAACGCGTTCAGGATCGACCCGACCGTCAGCGAGATTCACCTTGAAATGGGATGGGCGTTGTGGGAATTGAATCGGCGCGAAGAGGCCATCGAGCAATTAAAGACGGCCGTCAGTCTCAACCCGGCGGACCCGTCAACGCAAAATCGACTCGAGCAGTATTTGGTCAAGAAGCAGACAAACGAGGCGCTTGCCGGCAAGTTGCGGGAGCGGCTCGCCACCAGTTGGGACGACCCCAGCGTCTATCAAAACCTTGTCCATCTGGCGGACATCTATCTGGAGATGAATCGCCATGGCGAGGCCCTCGAGTATTATCGCCGCTCGGTGGAAATCAACCCCAACCAGCCGAATGTTCACGCGAAGATCGCCATCTGCAGGGCGATGCAACACGAGTACGATGCGGCTTTGGATAGTCTCATGAAAACCAATCCCGATGAGTCCGCCTGCTGCCGGGGCCTGGCCCAGAAACTCCTGGAATATAATCGCCTGATGGAGCTGATGGCGCAGTACGAACGATTGATGGGCCGCGACGACAAGGCGCAAAAAATCGAGCGCGACGCCCAAGTTCGGGCCGGGAAAGCCCGGGAGTTCCTGGAGCGGTCCCTGACGCTCGATCCCGAACAGCCCGAAGTCCTCGCGTTGCTGCGCGGGCTCGACGCCCAATAGCCGGGCCGTTCCCCTCGCGAAACATCATCCAGCCGCTGACGAACTGATGCGCGTCAAGCGGCGGAAGCGGGACGGACACGATCTCGATCTCCTCGTCACGCCGCGGGTACTCGACGTGGATGCTGAACATGAACCGGTCGAGCTGGGCCTCGGGCAGCGGATAGGTCCCCTCGTGTTCGATGGGATTCTGGGTGGCGACCACGAAAAAGGGCCGCGGCAGCTTGCGCGTCTGGCCCCCGGCGGTCACCGTGTATTCCTGCATCGCCTCGAGCAGCGCGGCCTGCGTCTTGGGCGGCGTGCGGTTGATCTCGTCGGCCAGGATCAGGTTGGCGAAGATGGGGCCATGGATGAAGTGCAGCCGCCGCTCGCCGGTACTGGGGTCGGTCTGCAGGATTTCGGTCCCGGTCACGTCCGCGGGCATCAGGTCGGGCGTGAACTGGATGCGCTTGAAATCCCACCCCAGCGCCTCGGCCAGCGTCCGGACCAGCAGCGTCTTGGCCAGCCCCGGCACCCCGATGATCAGTGCGTGCCCCTGCGCGAGCAGCACCGTCAAGAGCTGCCCGATCAGGCCCTCCTGACCGATGATGACCTTGTGCAATTCCCCGCGCAAAACGCCCCCAGCCGCGGCGTCAACGCCTCCCAAGCCGCCCGCAACGCCTCGGGTGCCCGCGCCTCGGCCGCTTCCACGTTCGGTGCCTGCATCGTTTCGCCTTTCAAGTCGAATTCGCCCGTCCCCTCGCGAGCGGAAGCCCCCACTTCCCCCCGCCGGCTATGTCCTGGTTGGCCAGGCCTTCAAGCTATTAGACGCGCCTAAATTCAAAAAGTTGTAATGTTTTTAAACCAATCCGAGCCGCGCCGCAAGAGCCCCCCCGAAGCCGACCGGTCGCCGCGCCGGGTTCACGGAGGGCACTCGCCATCTTTCGCTCTACCCCTTGCTCGTCCTCCCGTCAATTCCTAGCGTGCGCGACCGGTGCCCGTCCGGGGGCGTTCAAACGCATTGACAACGCCTCGCGCGAGGCGGTCAAGTGGTGGCGGGGCGCGCGGACCGGATTTACCCGGGCCGGCGGCGCCTTTCGGATCGGGTCGGAGGTGCGGCATGAGAATTCTGGTCACTGGCGGGACGGGGACGCTTGGCGGGTACGTCCTGCGCGAGCTTCTCGGGGCGGGTCACGAGGTTTCCGAGCTGAGCCGGACCGCGCCGGAGATCGAGGGGGTCAAGTCCTTCGCGGGCGATATCGGCCGGCCCGAGGACCTGCGCGAGGCGTTCGCGGGCCAGGAGGCGGTCATCCACATGGCGGCCGTCCCCGGACCCGGGCGCCAATCGGCCGAGCGGCTCATGCAGGTCAACCTGGTCGGGACGGTTAATGCCCTGGAAGCCGCCGTGGGGGCCGGCGTTGGGCGGTTCGTTTTCACCTCGTCGGGGGCGGCCATGGGCTACGCCTTCCAGCGGCGGCCGCTGACGCCCCAATATCTGCCGCTCGATGAGGACCACCCCTGCCGGCCCCATGACGACTACGGGCTGAGCAAGCTACTGGGGGAGCTCGCCTGCCGCCGCTATACCGACGCCTTCGGGCTTCAGACGCTCTGCCTGCGCGTGCACGCCAACTGGTACGTCGACCGGCCGGGCGCCGAAGCCGCCTGCGGGCAAGGCTGGGCGAAGGACCTGACGGTCGAAGAGCTGTGGGCCAAACGCTATCTGAAGACGCTCGACGCGGCGGAGGGCGACTGGCCGGTCCCAGGTCCCCCGGCGCCGCACAAGTTGCTGTGGGCCTTTACCGACGCGCGCGACGCCGCCCGGGCCTTGCGGCTGGCCGCCGAATGCGAATCGCTCGCCCATGAGGTGTTCATCATCAGCGGATTCGATACGTGCTCGCGGGAGGAAACCTCGCGACTCGTCGAGCGACGCTTCCCCGAGGTGCCCTTGAGCCGCCCCCTGAGCGGTTTCGAGACGCTGTGGTCCCACGCGAAGGCCAAACGCCTGCTCGGCTACGAGCCGCGCCATACCTGGCGCGACAGCGATTTTCAGTGCTGGAGCGAAGCCCTCAAGACCGGCGTCCCCGGCTGAACCCGAGACCCAGCCGGCGTCGGGAGTTATGGTGGAGGGTACGCAGACGCGTTCGCTAACGCTTTAAACGCCGTGGCACGTAGTGGATGAAGTTGCCCATCGCGGTTTTGCGGGTCGGCCCTCGGCTCCCGTCTCTCGTCCTCGTCGATCGGATGTTGACGTGATCGAGTTGATATTAGCATGGCGATGATCATTATTTCGGTTGAATAATTCGAGGACGAGAGACGAGGACGGGAGCCGAGGGCCGATCATGAATGGGGACGGGAACCCTTCATCGAGGCGGGGTTCACTCCCAAGACTGAATCATAGCCCATCTGTTCGGATTCTCAACCCGTGGACTTGTTGATTCGGGTATCGAGGAATTCGGCGGCCAGCTCACGATCGCAGTAGGTGCATTTGGCGGCGGAGGGGGGGGTGATGCGCCGGCACGAGGGGCACGCTCGCGGCGCGGCGCCGGGTTGCAGTTTCCCGTCGCGTCGGCCGTCCTGGGCGTCCACGTAATTCATTCACTGGCGGAATTCATCGTCACCGATGATCTGCTTCTCGATCAGGATCAGCAGCAGGGTCTGCAGGAGCAGATGCTGGCGGTCGAGCGCGCGGCGCAGCTCCTGGATATCGCCGCGGGCCTGATTGTCGGTCGGCCGCGGTTGGTAGCTCAACGGCCCCGCGGTCGATAGTCCTGGTGTCGCGAACTCTTCCATGCAATCCCTCCCGTCGGGGGAGCTTCCCCCCTCCCCATTCACTATCGGCGTCGTTGGGCGGCGGGTTGATCAGTGTCCACGCGGAATTACCGGCTTCCTCGCCCCGGCCGGACGCGCGTTCGGGGAGCCCCCCCCGATTGGCCTACCGCAAAGTTCACGAAGGGAGAGGGCCAAGCACCCGTTTCAGCAGCGCGATCTGACCGGCGTGGTAGAGGAGGTGATGAATGATGCCGTAAAGCATCTGGTAACAGGGATAGAAACGACCGGGGGCCAGTTCTCTTCGCCTTCCGGGTCGGGCGTCTCATCACCATGCAGCATCCGCGTGACGAAATCCTGCCACGCCACGATATGGCGGACCAACTCCCAGATCGTATGCGCTTCGGGAAGCGGACGGGTCGCGGCCTCCTCGGTGCTCAGGTCCGAAAGCAGATCGCGCAACGACGGCCCGTACCATGAGCTGCTGCCGTAGACCCGTTGGAACAACTCGCTGATCCTCTCGATTTCGCTCTTGTTTGATCTCATGCGGTCATGATCGCCTTTCGCAACAATTCATTTCAGCCCGAAACAGTCCGGCTCGCCCGATGCCGGATGCGATCATGGTTCGCCGCGCGACGTAGAAGAGGCGCCCCTCGCAACGACAATCCGAAGCCCCAAAGCGCGCAACCTTCCAACGTTTACTCGGTGTATCATCGAACCAAGCCCTTACCGGGCGGCTTGGTCCGACACGTCCACGCACACAAGCTCGCCGTCACTGTTGCGGCAGTAAATGCGCTTGTTCACCAGCACGGGGGTCGTCCAGCACTTGCCGCCCAGCACCTGCATTTGGGCCAGCGTCTCGAATCCCTCTGGCGTGGCCTCCGCGACGATCAGTTCCGAACTCTCACTCATGATAATCAGCTTGCCGCCGGCAACGGTCAGCGTGCCGTTGCCAAGTCCGTCCTCGGACCAGCGCGCCTCGCGCGATTCGGGGTCGATGCACTGGAGCTGATTGGCGGCCTGGTTGAAGCCGTAGAGATGTCCCCGCCAGAGCACCGGCGTCGAGAAAGAATTTCCGAACGTGGAACTCTCCGAGAGGAGTTTAAGCTCGTTGCCCGCGCCGATGCCGTAGATTTCCGATCCGCCGGTGCAAGTGAGAAATAACTTGTCGCCGAGGATGATCGGCGTGGCGCCGCAAATGCTCTTGTGCCGCTCGCTGAGGTGATGGCCGAGCTGTTTCCCGTCGCTCAGGCGAAACAGAAACAACCCCTTGAGATTCAGGCAGACCAGGATGTCCTCGCCTTCGCGCCGGACCACCATCGGCGAGGAAAACGCCTCGCCCAGCTCTTCGCTCGACCAAATAATCTCCTTGGTGGTTTTTTTGAGGACGTGAACGCGCCCGATATTGATGATGAGCCGATCGTCCACGACCAGCGGCGAGGCGCAGCAGCCGTAATCGACATTGAGTTTGCCGATCTCGGGGGTGAACGAGCGGCTCCAAATGTGGTGGCCCGTCCGCGCGTCGATCGCGTGGACTTCACCGGCCTTGCTCAGGGTGTAAACGACGCGGCGGTCGACGAACGGCGTCGCCGAAGGCCCGCCCTCGTGCTGCTTATCGTAGGTCGCGCAGGGATATTTGTAACGCCAGATCTCGCGACCGGTCTGGGCGTCCAGGCAATAGACGATATCCATCTCGTCGCGGTTGCCTAGGCAATAGACCCGCCCATCGCGGGTGGTGGGCGCCGAGAAGCCGGTTCCCAGTTCGACTTTCCACAGAACCGGCGGCCCATCCGCGGGCCAGTCGCTTGACCAGCCCATTTCGTGCGAGACGCCGTCTCGGTTCGGCCCTCGCCATTGCGGCCACTGGTCGCCGTGGATTAACCACGAGCAACCGGTAAGCGGCATGGTCAAAATGCAGGCGATCAGGATTGGCCGAGAGAAGTGATAGGCCGGACACACGCGAGCGCGTAGACCTTGCATGAGAGCGTCCCCTTTGTTCGCAACGGTCGCCGGCGGAAGATAAAGGCATCCGTTGGTCTCTGACATCAATAGGCGAATGATTCACACCCATTGTAAGGCTATTCGGAGTCTGCGGCCACCCCGCTCGGCGTCATTCGGACAGCGCGTTTGCAATGTCCATTGTCGGGAATCGAGCCGGCCAGGTCAACCTTTACGCGCGTGTGGCGCCGACGCCCGCGCGGCGGCGTCTCAGGTTCGAGCGCGGCGGCAAATGAGAAGTCGCGCGTGGCCTCCTCGTAAGAGACCCTCCGGGTAACCTCGATTTCGAAATTTAAGATAGAATCGATATTGCGCGGCTTGTATTCTGGAATCAAGAGCATGGGGCTGTCTTTCTCAATGCGTCGGCCAACATACCCGACCTTGCGGGTGGGGAATATCGGCATAAGGCACGGGCTCTCTATTCGTGGATAGGAATGCTCACTGTCATCGGGAGAGGATCGAGATGAAACAAAACTGCTGGGCGCGAAGGGTATGGATCATTGGGTTGGGGTTAACGCTATTCGCCGGCGTGGAGGCGGGCGAATCGGATAAGGAATCGGAGAAAAGCTACGTTGATGATCCCAACGCCATCCTGGAATACAGCGATCCGGCGGCGATGAAACAAGCCGAGGGGGCGGGCGCGGAAAAGGTACGGGGCATTCCCAGTCCGACCGGTTCCGGCATCATGTATGTGCGCGACCCGATCGAGCCGGTCACGTTTCCGCCGTTCGAGGGCGAGCGCTACGAAGCGACGGCGCCCGACACGCTGGACCTCGCCGAACGCGGCGCGCTGGCGCTGCACGCGATCACGAACCTGGCCGACCCCGCGCAGGATTACGAAATCTTCGGCTGGATCGGCAATATCAAGAGCGGCCAGGTGTACATGAAGCACAGTTACCATGACTACAACGGCGGGCAGGCGAAATGGATGATGGGCCTGCCGCTGGTGCGGACGATGTCGGGCCTCGAAGACAACATGCACGTGGACCAAGGCATGATGGAAACGATGTTCCGCATGATCGGCGAGGACGGGCTTTACTGGATCCCGGCCCAGGGGGCGTCTTGGATCGGTGAATCCGACTCGGTCGCGCCGTGGACGCGGCCGGGGGTGAAGCAGGTCTACGACATCTGGCCCAACGGGCGGGTGTTGTTGTGTCTTGTTTCTTGGTACGCGCGCGACCCTCGGAACGAGGCGCTTAAGGCCAACATCGAACGAATGATCGACGCCTTCTCGAGAATCGCGATCCGCAAGGACGGTTGCGCCTGGTTGCCGCGTCACTTCTACGAGGACTACGTGCTGGAAGACCAGCCCGAGCAGGCGCACGTGCCGATGGGTGGGACCGCCGTGACCTCGCAGTCAACGATTCTTCCCGGTATCGCGCGTTATTACGCGCTGACGGGATACCCGCCCGCAAAGGAGCTTGGAGAGCAAATCGTCCGTTATTGGCTGAACAAGGCCGAGATATTGGAAGAGAACGGGGAGTGGATTTACGGCGGGGGAACGCATTTTCACGGTACGACGTTTATCCTGATCGGCCTGCTGGACTGGGCGATCGCCACGGGGGATACGGCGTTGCAGAATAGACTGGCGGGCGCTTACGAATTCGCCAGGGCGGGCGGCAACGCGCTGATCGGCTGGATGCCCGAGGGATATCCCGCCGTACACCCCAATAGCGAACCGTGCGGGATCGGCGACATGACGGTCTTCGCCGCCAAGCTGTCGAGGCACGGAATCGGCGACTACTGGGAAGACGTCGAAAGGTACTCCCGCAACCTGCTCGCGAGCGCCCAGATCACCGATAGTTGGTTCGCCGAACGCAGAGCGGCCGAATCGCAGCAAGGGACGCCGGGCGAGGCCTTCGATACCGGCCACACCTATGCGGAAGGTCGCCCACAGGGATTGATGATGCGCATTGACGGAGCCACCGGGAACATCCGTCTGTTCTATCAGGATGGCGGGGCTAGGGATCTTCACGGTCAGGTATGGAAGGACATCACGCCCGCGCAAGACCCGCACGGTCTGCTGCGTTTCGCTCCCGGGCCCAACAAGGTCGGCATCAACAACATGGGCACGGGCGACGGGAATTTCGTTGTTGATGCCATCGGCCTGTTTGAGGGGCCGGATGGGGCGCAGACGCTGATCGAGGATGATTTCACGCCTGGCCCGGGAGAAATGCCGATCGCGGGCGGCGGGGACAACGTGAACATCCACTGGCGCTTCAACGAGACGGCGGACAAGCAGGCCAACGCCTACGACGGCGCCGGCAAGCTGATCCTGCCGATGCGCGGCGCGTGGCATCAGTACATCGACGCGTCGGTCGGCGATCTGCAACCCGGCGTGGACTACACGTTTATGTGTATCTTCACGATGCCGGATTCGGGCGAGGAGGTGCTGGGGCTGACGCGCGACGGGGGAATGGCCTCGGGTGATCCGACGCGCGTGTTCAAGCTGCGAGACGGCAAGATACTCTTCTCCAATGACGTCTGGCTCACGCCGGGCGGCCTGTTCCGCGCTCCGCTGGAATCGGCCGATAACGTCGCGTGGAAAATGCGCGGGACCTTCAGCGGGATGACGTCGGCGACGGGCCAGTTCCAGACCGTATCCTCGCATTGCTGCACGGGTAACGGGACGCGGGGGCTCTATTACGCGTGGCGTGACATCCTGAGTGCGGACGGCGGCGAGCTGCGCGTGAACCTGCTGTTCAACCGCGCTTCGAAATGGGCCGACGTAAACAGTTTCCTGCCCTACACCGGGCGAGTCGACGTGTTGATGAAAAGCGACCAGCGTCTGCTCGTGAGGATGCCGTCGTGGGTTGAGGATCCAGCCACGGTCCAATGCGACGTCGACGAAAACCCCCGCGAATGCGATTGGCAAGGTCGCTATTTGGCGATCGGAGAGGTGAAAGCGGGCCAGACGGTATCGGTGCGGTTCCCACTGACCGACGAGACGGTGCGGACCCAGATAGCATGGAATTCCAAGCAAGGCCGACAGACGCGGGACCTGACGTTGCGCATGCGCGGATTCAACGTCGTGGATATTTGGCCGCGACGCGAGGATGTCCTGTTCCCCTTTTTCGCCGACCCGCGCGATCGCGACGGAAAAGTCCGTTGGAAGACCACGCAACGCTTCGCCCCGGCCCACGAAGCCTGGTGGTGATCAAAACTCCGGCCCGGCGCGATTCGGGTAATCCACGGCCCCCACGACTTTCCGCCACCCAGCTTACGAGAAATCGCCGAGCGGCAAACGTCCCCCGTCTTCGATCAGCTACCGGCCGGAACCCATCGCGTGTTCGATGCGGGCGCCTGATGCCTGGACACGACCCCAGACTTCCCCAACCCGACCCAGTCGGTGTTTGGCGGGAAACATTGATTATGCACCTTGCCTCGCGGATGGAAGAGATGATATATGTAAGTAGTCCTAAATAGTCGATCCTGAAAAAGCCCTGCTCAAGCAGCCCAGCCGATCAGAGCTGAACTCGGGTGAACCAGAGGCATCCGTTTTCGACTCGTGATTTGCGCCAGACGCAGAAAAATATAATGAAAAACCGCCGCGTGGGCCAGCAGTTTCCTGAAATTCATCCCCGCCGCGCTTGCGATTGCATTGAACGCGTCGCCCTCGGCGTCCCACAGCCGGCAGCGATCCATGCGGTGTTCTTGTTTG
>CAUZJO010000090.1:0-19786 GCA_963580245.1 Candidatus Sumerlaeia bacterium
GGGAGGGCTTGGGTTTCATGGCGCCAACTTTCGCAAGGTTTCGGCGGCGACTGACCGCTTTTCTTGCAAAACTATACACCACCCACCAGCGTTTTGATCCCATTGTTGTTGGGCAAGGGGTCTTTTTTAGGATCGACGAGTTACGTAGACAGACATAAATGGTATTTTCCACCACGCATCCACGGGCACCTGGCTATAGACATTGATCATCCTGGTCCTCAAGCCGAAAAAGCCCGTGCCGGACGAAAAGTACGGCCACGCGATGACCAGGACCAAATAGAACAGCAGCCAGTATCGGCCCGTGCCACGACTCAACCAGTTGACCATCCACGCAACTTCTCGACGAAGAAGTTCTTGGTCGGGATGATGATACCATTCTTGCAGCCGTTGCTTCATTGGACCGCTTTAGCCCTGTAATGGGAAAGACGCCCTCGCTCAATGTCGCTCATTAGAAACTTGTCCGCGCTCCGCATTGCTCTCAAGCCCCAGCTCCCGGCTAACCATCCCCAACATCTCCCTCGCGATCAGTTCGTGGTGCAGCGCGTTCGGATGCCAATCCTGGGGGTCTTCGACCGATAGGTCGATCGAATGGAGGCCGTGGGTTTCGATGTGCCGGCGGATCGCACCGAAGGTTTCGATCAGGGGTGCCTCGAGGCGGACGCAGAGCGAGCGGATGCCGGCCATCATTGGATCGGCTTCGATTGTCGGATCGCCCTCGTGGAACTGGGCGGAGGGGGCGACGACGATCAGCGGGATGCCCCGCTCGCGACACGCATTCCGAATGCGCCGGTAGGCGGCCTCGAGGGGCTGGGGGCCGACGTGGTGGCGATAGCGGGGCGGGACGTCGCGGGGGTCCATCGCGCCGGGGCCGTCGGGGCGCGGGTGGTAGAGGATGCCGGGGGGCGATAGGCGCGCCGTCTCGCGTTGATCACGCGCCAGACTGCCCGTCAGAAGGCCGCCGAGGCGCAATAGATAAAGCCGATCGAGGCGGCGGAAGAAGGGCTTGCGCATCAGGAAATCGGGGAGCACCTCGTCGTTGGTGCAATACTCGATCAAAACGGCGTCGGGTTCCAGCGCCAGGCCGGTCTCGTGCAGGATCTCGGCCTCCATCACGGCGTTGTAACCGGGGACCGAGGTGTTGATCACCTGAACGCGTCGCGCTTTGCCGGCCAGGCGGTCCAGGTCCTTCTCGATCAGCTCGAAAAACCCCTCCTCGGCCTCCACGCCCCACCCGAAACCAAGCGAATCGCCCAGCGCGATGATCCGGATCGTCCCCGGCGGCTTCGCATTGAGCGGTGCTTCCATCGAAGCATCGAGCGGTCCGATTTCCTCGTCGCGGAAACCGAGTGAGTTGACCCGGACCGGCGCGCCGCGGAAGACGCCCGCCGCGCCGGGTTTGAGCCGGTAGATCAGGTTGTCGTTCTCGACGGGATAAACCAGATCGCCCAGGGTCACCGTGGCATTGGGGTCGGCGGGGATCTCGCGCGAGACCTCCTCGAGCTGCCCCCGAAAAAGCCACGCCAACCGCAGCCGGATACCGAATTCGCCGAGCAGAACGAAGATCCCGATGCCGAATGCGATCGCCAGCGCGCGGAACGCATGGCGACGGGCGGGCCTCAGCGCGCGCGGGGGTCGGTTCATGCGCCCAGCACCTGGTCGTAGATCTCCATGACCCGCCGCGCCATCTCGGCGTCTCGGTAATGCTCGCGCGCGCGACGCCGGCCGGCCTGGCCCATTTGGCGACGCCGGTCGGGGTCGGCCAGCAGCGTGGAGATCGCCTCGCGCAGGGCCGCGGGATCGGTGGGCGGCACGATCAGCCCCGTTTCCTCGTGGACGTTGACCTCGGGCACGCCCGTCGGCAGGTCCGTCGAGATGACGGGCAGGCCGCAGGCCATGGCTTCGATCTGGCACAGCCCAAAGGCCTCGGACCGCTGGTGAGAGGGTAGGACGAACACGGATGCGGCGTGGAGCAGGGCGATGGCTTCGTCTTGGTCGACCCATCCGGGAAGCATCACCCGGTCGGCCATCGAGCGTTGATCGGCCAAGCGCCTCAGCTCGGGCCCCGTCGGGCCATCGCCCGCTATCACCAAGCGGGTCGCGGGAAGGTCCGCCATCGCCTCGAACAAGAAGTGAAGCCCCTTGTAGGACCTCAGACATCCCAAGAAGAGCACGAATTCGCCGTGGGCCTCTCGGAGCTGGGCGGCGCGCGCCCTGATCGCCTCGGTCAGTTCATACGCCTCCAGTGGATAGCCCAGCGGCACGACCCGGCAGCGCGACCGATGCGGCGCCAGTTGCTCGGAGCTCTCCATGTAGCGCCGGCTGGTGGGCATGATGACCCTCATGCGGGCCAGGAAACGCCGGAAGAGCGGTCCATAGAGCAGCATCGCGCGGCACTGGCGGACCACGTCGCTGTGATACGTCGCCACGGCGGGCGTCCGCGAGCCGGAGAGGAGGTAGGCCAGCTCACCGGTGGGATGGGGGACATGGAAGTGGTACAGGTCGGCGTCGCCGCGGCGCAACTCGCTGATGAAGCCCGGCGCCACGGGGGTCGAAAGCCAGCGTCCCCACGATCGGATTTCCGTCACCGGCACGCCGTCGCCGATTTGCCGCTGCCCACCCCGGCCTTGACGCGAGGCCACGATCACCCGGACCTCATATCGCTCGGAGCTCAGGATCGCCAGCCGCTCGATGATCCGCTCGATTCCCCCCTCAACGGGGGGATGCACGTCTTTGTAGACGTGGACGATCCTGGGGCGTGGGTTCATCGGCAAATCCAATCGGCGCGCCAGCCATGATATAATAAAAACCCGGCAAAGCCATATTTGGCCTCACCGGGCAATAGAGTTCTTTCGATCGAACCTGTATGAACCCGTAAGGGTCGCCGATGCTTCCCGCGGACTAGTAAGCCGGCCAGCCGGTGTGAATCACGATCACGGCGCGGCGGTTGTTCGATTTCTCATCGGAGACCGGATGGTACTTGCTGAAGGTGCTCGCCGCAAGCCGTTCAGGCTCCACGCCCTTGGTGATCAGATAACGGGCCACGGCCATCGCGCGATTGGCGCCCAGGTCCCAGTTGTCTTTCCACAGATGGGCGGTCGCCCGAATGGGATCGGTGTCGGTGTGGCCCTCAACGGTCACGAATTCGTTGCCGCTGTAGTTGCTGATGCGTTCGGCGGCGTCGTCAAGCACCGAACGGCCCTGCGCGGTCAGGCGCGCGCTGCCCGTGTGGAACAGCACGTCGGCCAGCAGCGTCAACTCCACGCGGGCACCCTTGCACTCGGCCAGTTCGCTCGCGAGCTTCCCGTTCGTATCCTCGAGTTGTGAATTCCGGCGGTGGCACGCTTCCAGGTCACTCTCGCAGGCCTGTAATTTCGTCTTCAGTTGACCGTTCGAGGTCCGCAGATCGGCGATCTGGGAGTCCTTCTCGTTGATCGTATCACAAGCGCTAAACCAAGCCTCGCTCTTGCCCCGGCTGTCGCCGATCAGCGCGCCGGCCAGTCCGCCGACGGCCGCTCCGACGCCCGCGCCTTCGCCGGCACTGAGGATGTTACCCCCATTCGAGGCCCAAATGCCACCGACCGTGGCACCGACGGCCGCGCCGCCCGCCGCCCACTTTTGCGTCGTGGTGCAACCCATGGCCAGCGTCAAAAAACAAACGGTTGCCACCGTGAGCATGCGTTTTGCCATTATTCCGATCCCTCCTGAGATGTTAAATTGGTTGAAATAAAACTAACGAATCCGACCCGTAAAATCAAGGGGCGGTGTCATCCGAACCGTGGTTTTTCGGGGTATATCTTTACTTAATCGTCCCAATCCCCCTCTGGCCAGACGGGGCAACCACGGGCACTGTTCTCTTTTCACCATCGGTCAATGTCAAACGATAAATCTAAAAAACCCCCACAGCCAACTAATCGGGCTAATCTTACGCCGCCAAATCCGAATTACAAGCATTTTTCTCACAAAATGTAGACGCCCCCCGGACATGCCTCAACTGAAGGCCGCCGCGACGTAGCCGACGACGTAATCGGACACCGTCCCCCCCGTCTGCGATGAGTCGCGGCGGTCCAGACATTGGGCCGACCTCGCCCCCGCGCGCCGGGCCAGGCCCATCGCGAGCGTCAGCGGCCGCCACCCGCAGGCCATGACCTCGCCGCCGCGCGCTTGCTCGGAGAAGGTTTCGGGGTCCATCTCCTCGATTAGCTTGATGATGCGGCGGTCATTGGCCTGGCACGCGCCCACGTCATGGCCGTGATAGGTGTCCGAACTGGCCACGATCAGCCAACTTTCGCCGCGCTCGCGCCGGTGCCCGAGAAATCCGTCTAGGGCCTCGGTGAGCTGGTTCATCTGCTGGGGGTCGGCCCGTCCGAGTAGCATGGGCAGGATTTTGAATGGCCCCTCGAGGCTCACCTGCAAGAATGGGAGTTGGACCTCGATGGAGTGTTCCGGTTCGTGCATGCGGTCGTCGACGATAAACAGGGGGTGGCCGTGCAATTCCTCGACCCCCTCGCGGTCGACCTCCAGCGTGCCCAGCGGCGTCTCAAACGCCTCGGAGGAAGGCAACGCGGAGCCCGTGAAGTCCCGGTAATGGCTCGGCGCGCCGATCAACACGCCGTCGAACACGCGACCCTCCAGGGTCCGGTACGCCGCCTCCGCGACCGCCCCCGAGTAGACATAGCCCGCATGCGGTGCCAGCACCTTGCCTGGGACGGTTCCCGGGCTTGCCTGGTCCATCAGATCATGAATGCCGGCTTCCAGGCGCTTGGGATCGGCATCATAGAACCGGCCCGCCTGGACCGCCCGCCGCGTCGAGGACCGTCTAAACATCGCTCAACACCCCCCGTGCTGGTCGCATCCCACCAACATCTTCCGCCAGACGCCTCTTCGCTGACCAGCGAAAACCATCGCGGGGATAGGGTTCGGGGTGGTTCTCGCGGATCCGGGAGATGCACCCATGGGGTTCGCCGCCGTTACTCTATTTCGGCAGACAAAAGGTTTTGCAGAAAAACAAGTTGCACGCCTTTGGTTCTCATGTTCGTTCTTTCAATCTTTGCGCGGTTCACGTAGGTGTTTATCTTGCGGATTGAGGCCGTGAAGCGAGGTGGTTCGTCCGCTTCGAATACGAGTGATCGGAGACCGACCCATGGCGACAGTCGAGATAGATACCCAGCTCTTGGACCCGACGCGCTTTCGCGCCGAGAACGCCAGCGCGGAGCTCAAGGCGGCGATCGCCGAACTGAGAGACAAAGACCTGCTGATGCTGGACCGGCCGCTGGACCCGGACGCGGCCGAAGCGTTCGCGCGGCGAAACGATGCGAAGCTGGGATTGGACCGCGAGAAGTCGGACCGGGCCGAGGCGCGATCGATTCCGGGTGACGTGGGCGAGATTCCGCTACGCATCTTCCGGCCGGCCGCCGGCGAGCCTCGGGGCGTGATGCTGCACTTCCACGGCGGAGGTTGGTACAAGGGCTCGGCGGACATGAACGACCCCCTGCTGGAGCGGCGCGCGGACGCCCTCGGGATCTCCATCGTCAGCGTCGAGTATCGCCTCGCGCCCCGACATCCTTACCCCGCGGGACCCGACGACTGCGAAGCGGCGGGGGTATGGCTCGCGCACAACGCCCTCCGGGAGTTCGGCACGGACGTGCTCCTGATCGGGGGGGAGTCAGCCGGGGCCCATCTCGCGGCCGTGACGATCCTGCGCATGCGCGACCGGGGTGTCCGGTTCGCTGGCGCGAACCTTGTCTACGGCCTCTATGATCTCTCCGGCGTCCCTAGCCACACGGAATATGACGAAGCCCCGCTTATGCTCGATTCGAAGGCGATCTGGTCGATCACGAAGATGTTCGCGCCCGATGAGGCGCAATGGACCGACCCGGACGTCTCGCCCCTCTACGCCGACCTCTCGCGGCTTGCCCCCGCCTTGTTCACGGTGGGCACGTCCGATCCGTTGCGCGATCATACCCTGTTCATGGCCACCCGCTGGATCGCGGCCGGAAGCCCGGCGGAGCTGGCCGTCTATCCCGGCGGGCCGCATGGCTTCGACGTCTTCGCCTGCCCCGAACAAGACGCCGCGCACCGGCGGATGGAACGCTTCCTCGACGGTTGCCTGCGTGCGGCGGCGGATGTCGGCGGCTGAGGAGATCCCGTTTTTGTTACTGATCGGTCCCGTTCCATGTCATCGTGCTCGTGCTCGTAATCGGTCTCTTTCTCGGGGCACAATTGAGTTGGGACGTGAGATAAAGAGGTCGATTACGATTACGATTACGAGTACGAAAATGAGAAGCCGCACCCAACCTCATCACACCTCCACGCGGGTCGGAGTTAACGACGCGTTGCCGTCGAGCAACGCCCCGTGGTAGGCTCCAAGGGCTGGAGACATCGGGTAATCCCATCGCGGCGGCGGGTGTTTTGCGGCGGGCGCCCGCGGCCGGATACATAACCTCTGAGTGAACAGGAACTGAATTCATGAGTTTTGATGTCGAATTCTTCCGCCTGCCAGACGGAATTGAACTTGATGAAGTGAACCGCTTCCTCCTATCCGAGGAATACGAGCAGTTTTGTCGAGAATTGGAAGCCAGAGAGGAAGAAGATGAGGACGCGGATCTTCCGCCTCTTCCCGACAAATACGTTGACACGTCCGTTTCGAGGGAGGAGTTGGAGCGCTTGATCGGCCGGGCCTTTCTGCGCCTGACGGTCCCGGAAGACAACCGCTCGGAGGAACTAAAGAAATACATTGAATCGGACGCGAACGTAGAAGTTCCCGAAGAGTGGGAAGAAGTGCTTGAAGAGTTTTTCGAGTGGTCCGGCGCCCCGGGGACGCTCCCGTTTTGCTTTACCCTCGGAGACGACATCAAGGAGATCCTAACGACGATGGCGCAGATTCTGGAAGAGCTCCAATCCCACCGGATCGTCTTGTATGATCCGCAGTTGGATAAAGTCATCGACGGGACGAACGCGCACGAACAACTCATGGCATCGGCTGATGAGGCGTGGTCTATGTATGCGGAGGTTGTGCAAGCCCTGCTATCGGGCGATCTCGTTCTCGAAGACGATGACGAAGACGAAGAGGATTGAAGAAACCCGCGGCCACGCCGATCTTGGGAGCGAGGCCCTGGCTTCTCTCATTCCCGATTCAATCGCAACCGCGAAGACGCGTTCGCCCTTTCCACGCGCCCGTCGGCCGGGATTCGTCGTCCGCTTACTGATAATCCGATGTCCACTTGAGCGGAGCGAACATCACCGCCTCATGAGATTTCGGCAATTTTCCCGTCGGATAGACCGCCCGCGGTGTAACGTCAAAGTTTATCGTCCGGCGGATTCGGTCTTGGATCTGGGAATGCTCCAAGACGACGATATCAAGGTTGTAGTTTCCCGCAAGCAGGTCGAGCCGTTCGATGTGAAGCCGCACCGCGCCTCCCCGCTCGCTGTCGGGCATTTGGCCGTGCGTTTGGTGAGTCAGCATACTCAGCAGCGGCTGACCCAAGGGGCTATTGATGGTCACGCCGAAAACGGGATATCGAAGCGGAGGATCATTCACCTCGAAGGTCAACTCCACGGTCAGGCCCTCGCCCATCGCGATGGCGTTCACCTGGCGGCCTTGTTCATTGAGCAGTCGGATCTTGCGATAGCGGGCTTTACCGGCCCCGTCTCGCTCGGTCTTCTCATCAAAGGCGACTTCACTGGACTTGTACTCGGTATGCAGGTAATGGGCCAGGACCTCGCCGGTCTCGCCTTCCATCTCTATCCGTCCCCGACGGAGCAGGACACACCGGTCGCAAAGCATCTGGACCGAGGCCAGGTTGTGGCTGACGAACAGGATCGTCCGCCCGCTGTGTGCCACTTCGCCCATCTTTCCAATGCACTTGCGTTGGAAACTGGCGTCGCCCACGGCCAGGACCTCGTCCACGATCATGATCTCGGGTTCAAGATGGGCCGCGACGGCGAAGGCCAACCGGACCGTCATACCGCTCGAGAAGCGCTTGATCGGCGTGTCGAGGAATTGTTCGACCCCGGCGAATGCGACGATCTCATCAAACTTGGTGTCGATCTCGCGTTTGCGCATCCCGAGGATCGCGCCGTTCATGTAAACGTTCTCCCGGCCCGTCAGCTCAGGATGAAAACCTGTCCCGACCTCGAGCAGCGATCCCACGCGCCCGTGAATCTCGGCCCGACCTTCGCTCGGATGCGTGATGCGCGAGAGGATCTTGAGTAGTGTGGTTTTGCCAGCGCCGTTCTGGCCGATGATGCCCAGGACCTCTCCCGGGGCGACCTGAAGATTTATATCCCGTAGCGCCCAGAATTCGCCGTCGCCGCCCGAACGCCCGGCCCCCCGACCGATGCCCCGCCGGGCCGTTTTGGCCCATTTGCGCGGCAGGCCCATGAGCATCTCACGGAAGGTCGTCGTCAAGTCGGCCCGCTCGCCCAACCGGTAGCACTTGCCCAACGCTTCGACGTGGATGGCAACCTCACCCATGAACCATGCGCCTGAATGGGGTTGGCCGCTGCCCCGAGCTACACGATATCCGCAAAGTATTTCTCCATTCGCTTAAAATAATACAACCCGAAAACAAAAATCAGTAGAGTGACGGGCAGGCCGATGGCGATCAGTTCCAGCGGTGCGACGGCCTCCGAGATCGCTTGGAACGCGGCCTCGGTCTGCATGGGCGCATCGGCCTGCTCCATCGACATGTAAGGGTGCGAGACACACCAGCGGAACCCCTCGACCACCCCGACCATCGGGTTGAGCGCGAAAGCGAACCGCCACGGGCCCCACTCGGCCGGGATTTCGCTGAACGGAACCACTACTGAACAGTATTTCCACAACTGCGTCACCAGCGGCAACGCATAATGGATGTCGCGGTAACGCACGTTGAGTGCCGCGAAAACCAGCCCCATCCCCAGTGCGGAGGCCATCGCCATGATCAGCAGGAGCGGTATAAGGAAGGCGCTCGGCGCCGGCGTGAAACCGAACACGAACATCAGGCCGACCAGCAGAACGCACGCGATCAGCAGATCCACCACTGGCGTCAGGCAGCCGCTCAGCGGAATCAGCAGACGGGGGAAATAGGTCTTCTTCAAGATGTGGGCCTGCCTGACCAGGCTGTTGCTGGCGTTGGTCAGCGAGCCGGCGAAGTATTCCCAAATGATCAAACCCGGCATGTAGAACAGCCACTTGGGAAGGCCGTCGGTGGGCATTTTGGCGATTGCGCCGAAGATGACCACGAAAACGACCGTATGAGCGAGCGGTCCCAACACCGCCCAGGCGACCCCGAGCAGGGATTGTTTGTAGCGCACCTTGATGTCGCGCCAGGAAAAGAAGAACAGCAGCTCCCGAAAATCCCACAGCTCATTGAGGTCGAGGCCGATCCAGCCCTTGGGCGGCCTGATCTCGAGGACGGGCTTGGGGGGTGAGGTTACCGGTGGTGCTTGCGCCATCTGTGCCCTAATGGTTGAGCGGCGCGCATGCGGGGAGTTGCGCTTGGCGCGGCCAAAGGTCTCGGTGAGGATGACAACACCCGACGCGACCGAACAATGTTCCCGGATGCGGGGTGGCCGGCAAGCGCGCGGCAATAGTTTTCGGGAGAGACATGGTCACACCTCCAATTTACTCAGCCCCATGCAAGATAGCAGTATTCCCACTCCTTTTCACCAAAGAATCAAGATTTGCTTGTGAAAGCCGCGGCCCCGGATTCGCCCCCAAACCGATAGGCCATTCGAGTTCGTTTGGGATCAGCCACGAGCCTTCACCCTTGAAACGGAACACTAAAGCCTTCGGACTCAATCCTTATTGGGGCTTGCCCCTCAAGCCCTCGCGCCCGCGGTCGTCCCATCATGCCGTCAGCGCCCCCTCGCCGACTCTTGTGATTTTTGTGTTTGACGAGGCCCGTCCGTCGCCTTATAGAGGGTAGGAGGCGCAAAAAACCGAATCTCATCCCTCAACGAGGAAGAGGAGTCATGATGAAAGGCAAAACAGGTTTCACGCTTATCGAGCTGTTAATTGTTGTCGCGATCATTGCCATCCTGGCGGCGATCGCCGTGCCCAACTTCCTGGAGGCGCAGACCCGCGCCAGGGTCAGCACGGTGAAAAGCGACTTGCGAGCAGTTTACGTGGCACTCGATGCCTACAAGGTGGACAACAACCAAATCCCCATGGTCGCTCGGCCGCCGGGCGATTTCTATCCTACATTCCTGGACATTCGCAACAATCCAAGTAAGAGCCAAAAATTTCCCGGGCACCGGCTGACCTCGCCCATCGCCTATATCACCGAGATCCCCGCTGATTGGTTCAACACGAGAGCGCTTAGGAAAACAAGTTGGTCCCAATGGGGCAAGGCCGTGCAGGCGTCTGCCGTCATTTCCTGGGCCCCCATCGGGCTGCAAGAGTATAAGGGCCGCGACGGTTGGACATTTCGCGTGCGATCCGCCACCGGTGAACGGATGGCTGATTTCTTTACCTGCACCGATTTCCACGCAATGGCCGAAAGCACGGGCCCGGATCAGGTATGGTGGGATCACTTTGGAAATCCCCAAACCGACCCCAATCCGTTCTTCTACGACCCGACCAACGGGACGGTCAGTTGGGGGCAGATCGTCTGGCTTGACTGCGGCGGCCCGCAGGCGCCCAGATGACCAGTCACTCCACCAGCCCTGTTCCTGAAGCCCCGCGAAACGTTGGATGCCTCGCGACCATCGATGTCGGGGGGATTCTCCTTGTTCACCGGGGCGACTGAATGAGTCCATGCCGATCTCTCGCATCCTGGCGATCAACTTGACCTTGTGGGCGTCGATCACCGCGCAGCCCCTCACGCTCGTCGAGGACCATTTCACCCACCCGCGCGGCCCGATGCCGGCCGAGGATGCCCTGGCCGCAGGGGGGTGGGCCAGCAATCCGAACGTCCAGCTCACCAGCTCAACCTGAACCAGTGGGACGGCGCGACGCGCCTCGAGATGCCGATGAACGGTCCCTGGAACCAGTACCTCGACTCGCGCGCCAAGGGCCTGACCCTCGGGCCCGACCGGGCTTACGCCCTGGTCTTCATCTTCCAGATGCCGCGGCTCAGCCGGCACGACGCGTGGGTCTGGCGGCGGCTCCGGGAGTGGGGCTACGAGGTCCGGCTGGTGGGCGGAGCCACGGCGCGGGCCACTGACGCGGATGGGATGGACGTCGTTTGCATCTCGGAGACCGTCGCGTCGGTCAACGTGGGCGCGAGATTCCGCGCCGCGCCCCAGCCGGTTGTCTGTTGGGAGGCGTTCCTGTTCGACGACATGCAACTGACGGGTCCCATGGGCGGCGATGTCGATTTCGGGACCGTCGGCTCGGACCAAGACGCCATCGAGATCATCGACCCGGCCCATCCGCTCGCCGCCGGCCTGAGTGCTGGAATCGTGACCGTCTACGATGAAAACGAGCGGGTGAGGCTCGGCTTCGGCCGCTTGGGCGGGATGGGGGCGGGCGCCCAAACGGTCGCCACGACGCCGGGCAACACCGATCGGGCGGTCCTGTTCACCTATGAGCAGGGTTCGGCGCTGGCCGGCGGGGGCACCGCGGCAGGCTCGCGCGTCGGCTTTTTCTGGCACAAAGAGGGCGGGGCCAACTTGACCCCCGAGGGGGCGGCCCTCTTCGACGCGGCGATTCGGCACGCCGACCAGGACGACCCCGGCGGTCGGGCCCTGTTGGTGGTCAACGAAGGTCACCTCAACGGCGCCACCGGAGTCCAAGCCCTCGGGCTGGTCGCCAACGCGGACCACGACGATCCCGACCATGTCCGCGTTTTCGTCCTGGACAATCATGACAACGAAATCCGCTTTTCGAACTCGGTCTTCGATCCCGCCAGCGGGATGGCGACCGGCCAGTCGTTAAAAACGACACGCCGGAGGGCCTTATGATGTGGGTCGGTCGCGATGGGGCCATCCGCCTTTTCCACCAGGACGGCGGCCTCACCGACATTTTCAGCGCCGCCTGTGTGGAACTGGTGCCGCCCGCCGACCCCGAGGGCATCCTGACCATCGCCAAGGGCGCGCCCAACGTCATCGGCGTCAACAACCGCGAAGGCTACGGCGAGGGGACGTACTACAACGGTGCCGCGCCCGGCACGGCCCGGGCCACCGATGGCGACCGGCTCTTTTTGCTCGATTACGTCCGGCTGGCCGAGGCGGCCCACAATCTCCCGGTTGCCCTCGGCTCGTTCGCCGTCGAATAGCCATCCGCCATGATTCCGGCCCGTCGTCAAGCCCCATGCGTAAACCGCGCGAACGCGAACAAAAATAAGATGGACCCCTTCCCGCAAAACGTGGAAAATTCGCTTTAAACTAGGCAGGGACTTGGTTTATCTGTAAGCGAGACTGGATACTTCGATTTTTAAGCGCTGCGGCTTGACGGCGAGCGGCGGGTGGCAAAGATGATCGTCTGGACCGACAATTTCCCCCAAAATCAGCATTTTCGGGGCTACTTGCGCCTGCTCATGGCGCGCCACCGCTATTTCGTCCACTATGGACTTGACCCCTTCGGCCTGCCGGTCAAGCGGCCGGGTTATCAGATGACGATGCGTTCGTGGCGCGACATGTATAAGGGCCAGCGCTGCTTCGTGATCGGCAACGGCCCAAGCTTGCAACAGATGGACCTCTCGCCGTTGCGCGACGAAATCACCATCGGCTGCAACGGGATATACAAGAAGTTTCCCGAATGGGGCTTCCCTTTTAATTATCTGCTCTTCGAGGACACCGAGCAGACCGAACTGCGCGGCCCCGAGATCCATGACGTAAAAGGCCCGTACAAGATGGCGGGGATATATAACGCCTACGCCTTCCGGGCCGACCCCAGGACCCTCTTTTTCAACGCGCGCCGGGCGGACCCTTACTATTGGAAAAATATCGCGCCGAGGTTTTCCGAGGAATTCGAGCAGATCGTCTATCTTGGCTCGACGGTGACGTACATCGGTCTGCAGCTCGCCTTCCATCTGGGCTGCGATCCGGTCTATTTGATCGGCGTCGATCACAGTTACGGCGAACTCGGCAAGCTCTTCCCGCCAGGCAAGGTCAAGATAACCGAAGAGAACTACCCGCTCGTTCAGAAATGCCACTTCGATCCCAACTACTACAAAGTCGGTCAGGTTATCGGCGTTCCCGACGTCAAGATCCAGGAAGACGCCTATCGCGCGGCGCGCGAGACCTATGAGAAGCGCGGCCGCAGGGTCTTCAATGCCGGCGTGAACAGCATGTTGGACGTCTTCGAGCGGTGTTCCTACGACGACCTCGTTCGCGAGCGCCGCTGGAAGGTGCTGTTCATTTCGCACGCGGCCACCCGCAGCGGCGCGCCGATCAGCCTCCAGGTCCTGATGCGTTACTTCAAGGAGAAGAAGAACTGGAACCCGCGCATCCTCGTGCGCAAGAAGAACGGCCCGATCCAACCCTTCCAGGCGATCGCCCCGTCCAATTTCTTTTACATGTTTCAATATCCGAACATCGACGGCGTACATTCTCGCTCCGTCCTCTCCATGATGTGGTCGGAGTTTTTGCGGCTTCCCAAGAACAAGTTTGGTGTCGTCGGCGCCTTCCGTCGCCTGCTCGATTACGCCCGCAGGAAGCACTGGCAGCGCAGCCACGTCGCGGACCTGGGCCGGGAGTTCCAGCAGTGGCGCCCCGATCTGATCTATTCCAACACGGCCGTCAATGGCGACGTGATCCGGCAGCTTGGTTTGGAGGGCGTGCCCGTCGTGGTCCACGTGCGCGAGCTGGCCGAGTCATTGGGATTGTTGACGCCGTTGCAGATCGAGGAATTCAAGCGGCGGCCCGCCCGTTATCTCGCCGTCTCGGGCGCTGTCCGCGAGCACCTTATGTCGCAATACGGCGTCCCCGACGAAAAGATCGACGTGGCACCGGTGGCCGTCGAGTGTGAAGCGATGATCGAGCTTGCGAAGAAGGACTCGATCGGCACGATCCGCAAGAAGAAGCTCCCGTTCACCAACAAGTCGATTATCATTGGGGGCGTTGGGTTCTTGAACAAGCGCAAGGGCTGCGACATCTTCGTGGATGTGGCCAAACGCGTCCTGGACGCGGTCGACGCGAAAGAGGAGGTCCGCTTCGCGTGGTTGGGCGAGGGCCCCGAGATGGGAAAAATGAGGCAACGCGTCAAGGATCTGGGAATTCACAAAGAAGTCGTTTTCACCGGCATGCAGCAGAATCCGTATCCGTACATCCGCGTGTTTGACTTTGTGCTGATGACCTCGCGCGACGACCCCTTCCCGCGCATCAACCTGGAGGCCGCGGCTTTCGGCAAACCGATCATCACGTTCGCGGCCTCCGGCGGCTCCAGGGAATTCGCGGCCGACGATTGCGGCGTGATCGTTCCGGGCATGGACGTGGACGCGATGGTCGAAAAGACGATCGAATTGATCACGAACAAGGAGCTGCGCCTGCGGCTCGGCGAAAACGCCAAGCAGAAGGTCAACTCACAATACTCGGTCGAGGCGGTGGCGTCGGCCATCGCCGAGTCCATCGACTCGCACTTCAGCCCGGATGCAAGCCCTCGGCAGCAAACAAACAAACAATATGCCGAGGTCAGTTGACGCCGCCACATGCTACGGATAGGTTTAGGAATGACATTTTTCAACGACCAGCAAAAGGAGGCTGCGGCTCGAAAAAGGAAGCACAAAGGCCTGATTCTTTTTGCTTGTTATGATGAGGAGAAAGCGGACGAAGTCTACGTCTTGCTTCGTAAACTCATCGAGACTTGCACCGCGACCAACTGGTATCTAGTCAGGATTGACAACAACCAAGAAGATCTTCCCTGGAGTGAGGTGCAAAAGAGGCCCTTCCGTGAGTACAGCCTGGGAGGCGACAACCTGTTTCACGAATTCTCCGCTTGGGACAAGGGCTGGAATGAGGCGAGCAAACGCCTGGGCGACGAATTCGACCTCATCATCATCGTCAACGACGCCCTTAAGAACTCCAAGCCATACGAACAGTTGAGCTTCATGAACAACACCATGGTGCGCTACCTGGCTAATTGGGACGCGGCGGTCGGTTGGGTCGATACCTTCAGCCGCGTTTCCCCCGACCCGATCGACGCCATCGCGCGGCCCATGCGCATCTTCGAGAACAAGTCACGGTGCTACGTCACGACGACGTTCATCGCCTTTTCGCGTCGCGTCTTCCTGGACGTGGTCCCCTTGCTCCGCGTCACCGATGTCGATTCCATGTATTATCCAAGATACGAGGGACGGGCGTTCCGGCCCAACTGCGGGCTCGGCGTCGAATACCAGAACTTCCTCCTCGCCCACCAATCGCGCAAGTGGTATCGGCGCTATGAATTGGACGCGGACACCTACGACCTGTTTAAACGCAAGACGCTCATGATCATTAACGAGGGTTATCTCGGATGTCGCATCATCGCGACGAAGGCGAAACTCATTAACTTCTATGAGCTGGCGCGGAAATCCAAATGGAAGGCCAAGACATTGAAAAGGCTGGAACCCTTCGATCAAAGACGGTTCCTATTCATGAGCCTGATGAGCGATCTTTACTCGTGGCGCGAGATCAAACGGTCGAGCATCGCGTTCTATCGCAAAAAACTGGACATGGATTGGGCAAAACCTGATTGAATGGGACCGGGAGTTCTCGTCTTGAGGCAATCGGCCCGTGCCTGACCGGGCTTAGGTGGCAATCATTTCACGACGGTTGATGGACAAAATTGAAATCGGCGTCCTGGAGCGATGGTCCCTGGGCGTCCTTGTCCGTGATCTCGGTGGGATCGAGCGGCCATGCGATGCCGATCTCCGGGTCCTTGTAGTTCAGGATCCTTTCGGCATCCGGGGCGTGCGTCGACGTGCATTTGTAGAGCACCAGCGAGTTGTCTTCGAGCGCGACGAAACCATGGGCGAATTGAGGGGGGAAGTATAACGCCATCGGGTCATCGGCGCTCAGCTCGCGTCCCACCCATTTGCCGAACGTCGGCGAGCCCCGCCGCAAATCCACCCCCACGTCAAACACCCTCCCCGTGATCGCCCGCACCAGCTTGCCCATGCCGTGGGGCTCGATTTGATAGTGCAGCCCGCGCAGGGTGCCCTTGCACGACAGGCTGAGGTTGTCCTGCATGAATCTTGCGGTGAAACCCTGCTCCACCCATGTATCCGTGTTATACAGCTCGGTAAAGAACCCGCGGTGATCGGTGAAGAGCCTGCCCCTCACCTCCAGAACCCCTTCGATTTCGGTCGGGGTGATTTCAATCGGCATCGGCATCGTCTAGCACTCCTTGGTCCCCATCCCATCCGACGATCGTACGGAACGGGAGGGGTCGGTCATCGAGTCGGGATTCAGGTTCGGCCCGGGCGAATTTTGGGCGGTTATTAGACAAGATCGCTCCCCGGCTTTCAACTCGAAATTCGCGGCCCTTCGGCGCTGGGTATGGTCCAGTGTTGGGAGTCAATGCCGCTTCAATGAAAGATCCACTCTCTTATTGACCATCGGCTCTCGTCCTCGTCCCTCGTAATCGACCTCATTATCGTGTCCCGGCTCGATTGCGGCCCAAGAAAAAAGCCGATTACGAGGGACGAGGACCAGAGCCGAGAGCCGAGTCATGCCATCGGGCCATGCCCCTGATGGTTGATTCACCCCAGCCGATGAGATAAATTAGGCTCCGGTGTGCGATTTCGATATTCGCTTTTGACGAGCTGGGGCATCGATTCACAATGGTTCAACAGGGCTCCAATGACCTCCCTTCACCCATCCTCATTACGGGCGCCGGTGGGTTCATTGGCTCGCACCTGGCCGAACTGTGCGTGGAGCGGGGTTATCGCGTAAAGGCCTTCGTGCATTATCGGGGCGATGGGTCCTGGGGTTGGCTCGACCATTCCCCGCATCGCGAGGCGATGGAAGTGGTAGCTGGGGACGTTCGGGATTTTGAATCGATGACCCGCGCGATGGAGGGTTGCCGATCGGTCCTGCATCTGGCCGCCCTGGTCGGAATCCCCTATTCCTGTGTCTCGCCGCTGGCCTACGTCCGGACCAACGTCGAGGGGACCTACAACGTCCTGGAAGCGGCCCGCCGGCTCGGCTTGGAACGGGTGGTCGTCACGTCCACCAGCGAGACCTACGGCACGGCCCAATATGTGCCTATCGACGAGAACCACCCGGCGAGCAGCCAATCGCCCTACGCCGCCGCCAAGGTCGGCGCGGACCAACTGGCGTTGAGCTACTTCCGCTCGTTCGATTTGCCGGTCGCCATCGCCCGGCCGTTCAACGCCTACGGCCCGCGTCAGTCCGCGCGCGCGTTTGTCCCGACGGTCATCACGCAGATTCTCTCGGGCCGGCGGCGGCTCAAACTGGGCAACCTGCGCCCCACGCGCGATCTCACCTTCGTCACCGATACCGCCGCGGCGTTCCTGGCCGTCGCCTCCCGCGAGAAGCTTCTGGGCGAGGCGGTGAACATCGGAACGGGGATGGAGATTTCGATGGGCGATCTGGCGTCCAGGATCGCCCAATGTATCGGTGTCGAGATCGATTTCGAAGTCGACGCGGAGCGCGTCCGGCCACGTGGGGGTGAGGTCGAGCGGCTCTTCTGCGACAACTCGAAGCTCCGCGGTGCCGCCCAGTGCACCCCGGCCCATGACCTCGATGCGGGTTTGGAAGAGACGATAGCCTGGTTCAAAGAGAACCTGGAGCGATACAAGGCGAAGATCTATCAGCGGTAGGGAGGGTGGAAATATGCAGGCCGTCATTCTCGCGGGAGGCCTGGGGACACGTCTTCGACCCTTCACCGAGGTGATTCCCAAACCGCTGCTCCCCATCGGCGAGAAATCGCTGCTCGAGATCCAGATCGGCCGCCTGCGGAATTGCGGTTTCGATGAGATCTATCTGGCGACCAGTTACAAGGCCGAATACATCTCGAATTTTTTCGGCGATGGTTCGCAGTACGGCGTCAAGCTCCAGATCAGCAAGGAGAAGACCCCGCTGGGGACCGCCGGGCCCGTGATGCTGCTCAGGGACAAACTGACCAACCCCTTCGTGCTCATGAACGGAGACATCCTCTCGACGATCGATTTCTCGAAGTTGTATCAGTTCGCGCTGGCGGCGCGGGCCGACCTTTGCGTCGCGATCAAGAAGATCATCACGCCCTACGATTTCGGGCGGATCCAGTTCAACGGCGATTTCGTCACCGACATCGAGGAAAAGCCGAGCTTCGAGAACTGGGTGCTGGCCGGGATCTACGTCCTCAAGCCGCCCTTGCTGTCCCTGATTCCGGAAAATGAATACTTCGGCATGGACACGCTGATCAAGAACATGCTCGCGGCCAAACGGCCCGTGGCCAAGTACGCCATGGACGAATACTGGTTGGATATCGGGCAGATTCCCGACTACGAGAAAGCCCAGGAAGAATACCGGACGCACTTCGCCGATCAGGGAGACGCCCCGTCCTGATGGCCTACAAAGTCCCCCTGTTTGATCTCAACTACACTCGCGACGAGGAAGAGGCCGTCCTCGGGGTCATCCGTTCGGGATGGATCTCGATGGGACCGAAAACACGGGAGCTGGAGGAGCGCTTCGCCGCCCATGTGGGCGCCAAGCACGCTGTGGCCCTCAGCAGCGGCACCGCCGCCCTGCACCTGGCCCTGGCGGCCTTGGGCGTTGGGGAGGGCGATGAGGTGATCGTCCCGTCGCTGACGTTTGTCGCCACGGTCAACTCGATCCGTTACGTCCGCGCCACGCCCGTCTTTGCCGAAATAAAGGGCTCCCAAGACCTTTCGCTGGACCCCGACGACGTCCGGCGTCGCATCACCCCCCGAACGCGAGCGATCCTCGCCGTCCACTACGCCGGTTTCGCCTGCGACATGGATGCCTTGCGCAAGATCGCGCGGGAGCACTCCCTCTACCTCATTGAGGACGCGGCGCACGCCCCCGCCTCACTCCATGACGGTCGCCACCTGGGTGCCCTCGGCGACGTGGGCTGCTTCAGTTTTTTTTCCAACAAGAACATGACCTGCGCCGAGGGTGGGATGCTTGTGACTGACAACGAGGAGGTGGCCGGGCGGGCCCGGTTGATGCGATCGCACGGGATGACCACCGTATCTTACGACCGCGCGCGCGGTCACGCTGCCGACTACGACGTCGTCGAGGAGGGATTCAATTACCGGCTCGACGACCTCCGAGCGTCTCTGGCCTTGGTCCAACTGGATAAGCTCGAAGCCGACGTGAAGCGCAGGCGGGATTTTCGAAATAGGTATATCGAGGCATTGAGGGGACTGAACACGATCCAGCTCCCCTTCCTGGATCATCCTCACCCTTCAAGTCACTATATCTTCCCGGTCCTGCTCGGCGAGGGCGGGCGAACCCGTCGCGACCAGGTGCGCGAGATTCTCGCGGCGCGGGGCATTCAGACCAGCGTCCATTACCCGGCCGCGCACCGGCTGAGCATCTTTCAGCCTTTCGCGACGCCGCTGCCGCGGACCGAGCATGTCGCGGACCACGAGATCACGCTGCCGCTTCACGGCTCGATGCAGCCGTCCGAAATCGAGTACGTGATCGAAAACCTCGCGCAAGCCCTATCATGATGCCTCGGACGGACCCCGCTGTCCCGCCAGCGTCAACCGCTCGACCCGAGACACTTTCTAGTCGATCCTGAAAAAGACCCCTTACCCAACAACAATGGGATCAAAACGCTGGTGGGTGGTGTATAGTTTTACAAGAAAAGCGGTCAGTCGCCGCCGAAACCTTGCGAAAGTTGGCGCCATGAAACCCAAGCCCTCCCCGTGCGAAGACCTGCAAGGCGATCTGTTCAAGTTTGAACTGCAAG
>CAUZJO010000091.1:0-19753 GCA_963580245.1 Candidatus Sumerlaeia bacterium
GCATCGGGCATCTCAAACAAGAACACCGCATGGATCGCTGCCGGCTGTGGGACGCCAAGGGCGACGCGTTCAATGCAATCGCAAGCGCGGCGGGGATGAATTTCAGGAAACTGCTGGCCCACGCGGCAGTTTTCATTATCTTTTGCTGCGTCTGGCGCAAATCACGAGTCGAAAACGGATGCCTCTGGTTCACCCGAGTTCAGCTCTGATCGGCTGGGCTGCTTGAGCAGGGCTTTTTCAGGATCGACTAAATAAAATCAATATCTTGCGCAAGCCCGTGATCCCATTCAGTTTTTTGGCCCGCCCATTGCGGTGAGTAGGGGCACGCCACGGAAGGCGGCAGTCGAATGAGCGAGGAAAGGTCCAATGAAGAAGGTCTTGGCATTGCGCAAAGGGGATTTAGTCTACCGAATTCTGGAATACTTGATCCGCCATCCCCAGGCATGCAGCACGGTATCGGGCATCGCCGAGATCTGGTTGGGAGGCGAGGCCCAGAAAAACGTCGAGCCCGCCCTGACCGCTCTCCTGAGCAACGAACTCGTTCAGACCCTAGGACAGGGCAGCTCGACTCTCTATTTCGCGACCAGTCCCATCGAGGTCCGAAACGTTTTGGCAAAAGTGGAGGAAGGAGATTCGGACCTGTCCGTCTGAATCCCCAGGTGTTGAGCGACCGCCTCGCGAAGGGCGAGGAGATGAATAGCCGAATGTGGAACTTCCGCAAGTACAGACCGACCCAACCGTCCGGCCCAGGAGGGGCCGGATGGCTTTTGTCCCCAATACATTCAACCCCATCGCGGGTTGAAGCGGTGTGTGCGCCACCCTTGCGGGAGTTTCACCTCCGGCTATTCATCTCCTCGCCCTTCGCCGGGGGTGGATTGCAAGTTCCCTGCCCCACGCCTTTGATCCGCGTCTTGCCGATCTAGCCGGAACCTTGATCGTACGACAAACAACGGCCGACGTGGATACCCGTCCCACACCCCAAGCCCATTCAGCTTTCATCTTGAGGCTTAGGTCTCAAGACAATCACTCTGGTTAGGTTCGGCTCAATCCAGTCAACCAGGCTGTTGGATAAAGAGTCCCGTGGGGACGGGTGAGAACTGCGCGCATGAACCGGGAATTCTTGAATCGTTCATTCGTCCCGATGGGACTCAACGAATACCGGCGACATTTCCCCAACCATGAATGACTGGGCTGAAAGCGGTCGTCCCCACGGGACTCTTTATGCGTGAGGCGACACCAGGACTGAATCATGCAAGGGTTTCGCGGCGCTTAAATCTTATGCGTCCGCCTCCGCTTCTTCGCGCACCAGTTCGGCGATGATCCGGTCCACGGGCCAGGTCACGTCCCAGCCTTTCAGTTCGCGGCGCGCGCGGGTCAGGTTGGAGTAGTAACAGATGTGATCACCAATCCGGTTGGCGTCGCGATAGGTCCAGTTGAGCTTATGGCCGCTGGCGGCCTCGACCTTATCGATCGCCTCGAGGATCGAAAGGCTGTTGGCCCGCCCACCACCGAGGTTATAGATCGCGCCGGGGCGGGGATCGGCGGCGTAGGCATCGAAGGCCGCCACCACGTCGGCGCTGTGGAGCTGGTCGCGCACCTGCTTGCCCTTGTAACCAAAGATCGTATAGGGCATCCCCTTCATCGTGGCCTTGACCAGGTAGGACAGGAACCCGTGCAGCTCGACGGCGCTGTGGCGCGGGCCGGTCAGGCAACCCCCGCGAAACACGACCGTCTTCATGCCGAAATAGCGCCCATACTCCTGGACCATCACGTCGGCGGCCACCTTGCTCGCCCCCATCAGGCTGTGCAGGCAATGATCGAGCGGGAACTCCTCGTCGATCCCCTCGGCGTATCGCGGATCGACGAAGTCATGGCGTTTATCGCTCTCGATCAATTCCAGCCGGTTGGGACCGTCCCCGTAGACCTTGTTCGTGCTGAGGTGCATGAACACGGCTTCGGGAGAGTGGCGGCGGGTCATCTCGAGCAGGTTGAGCGTGCCGCCGGCGTTGACGTCGAAGTCATCGAACGGACGGTGCGCGGCCAGGTCGTGCGAGGGCTGCGCCGCGCAGTGGCAAATCAAGTCGAATCGCTGTCTCTCAAACAAGCGATCCAGCTTGGCGCGGTCCCGGATGTCGATGGGGTACTGCAGGAAGTCACGCGTCTTGGCGCGCAGCATCCGATAAGTCGGCGTCGTATCGCCCCCCTCGCCGAAGAATTCGCGCCGCATGTTGTTATCCACGCCGATCACGCGGAAACCGCGGCGGTCGTAATGCAGCACGGCTTGCGATCCGATCAATCCACTGGAGCCTGTTATCAATACGGTCGGCATTGTTCCAATCGATGCCTGACAAACGCTGTTCGGGGCTCTTCACCCCAACTCATAACCTCGGCTGAGAGGGCAATACGTCATATCATTTCAGGTCGAGCTTGCCAAAGCATAATTCCCGTTCAGCGCGGAGACGGGTGTTATTCAGTAGTGGGAGTCGGTGTTGATTCCTCAACACTCAACCATGCCGCCTCCGGGGTTCGCGTTCGATAACGTCCTTGTGAACCCCGGACCCCTTTGATAAGGGTTTGCTCGGTTCATGGGGTCGAAACAAACCAGCAGACGGACCGGGAGGTGAAGTCGATGGATGTATTGCGCGTGTGCGTCATCATGGCGGGCGGAGCGGGTGAGCGGTTCTGGCCGGTCTCGCGCCGGTTGCGGCCCAAGCAGCTCTTGAACCTGACCAGCCCCGACCACACGCTGCTCGAGGAATCCATCGACCGGATCCTCCCGCTCATCCCCCCCGAGCGCATCTGGATTGCAACCGCCCGTTCGTTGGTCGAGCCGATTCGCCAAGCGCGCACGGGGGTTCCCGACCGGAACGTCATCGGGGAGCCCTGCAAGCGTAACACGGCCGGTTGCCTGGCCTATGCGGCCGCTTGCCTCCTGGCGCGTTATCCCGATCGGGTGCCGGAGGGTCTATCGATGGCCGTGCTGACCGCGGACCACCGGATCGACCCGGCCCAGCAATTCCGTCGGACCGTCGAGGCGGCGCTCGAGGCCGCCGAGCGCGATGGGGCACTGGTCACCATCGGCGTGGTCCCCACGCGGGCCGAGACCGGGTTCGGTTACATCGAGGTTCCCCAGGACGCCGCGCCCCTCGCCGGGCCCGCGCGGGGCCTGCCGCCCGTCTATCCCGTCGCCCGTTTCCGCGAGAAACCGGACCCGGCGACGGCCGAGGAATACGTGCGCGCGGGCCGGTTTCTCTGGAACAGCGGGATGTTCTTCTGGCGACTCGATCGGTTCATGGCCGAACTCGGGGCCGCGTCCCCCGCCCACGCCGAAGCGATTCCCGTGATGGTTGGGGCCCTCAAGGCGGACGACGAACCGGCGGCCGAACAGGTCTTCGAACGGCTCCCCGATATCTCGGTCGACTTCGCCCTGATGGAAAAAGCCGAGCGCGTCGCGACGGCCCGGGCCGAGTTCCACTGGGACGACGTGGGTGCTTGGGACGCGCTCAATCGCGGCTGGCCACGAGACGCGGCGGGCAACGTCACCCGCGGCGATCCGGTCTTGGTCGACGCGCATAACTGTATTGTCTATAACGATCCGGGCGCCGCGCGGACGGCCGTGGCCGCGATCGGCGTGGAAGACCTCATCATCGTTGTCACGAACGACGGGGTGCTGGTGACGCCCAAGGGCCGGGCCCAAGACGTGAAGCAAGCCGTGGCCGAGCTCAAGGCGCGGGGGGCGGAGCAGGTTTGATGGGAGAGTGGCGGCGTTATCGGATTTTGGGGTTCTGGGGCGCATCCAACTGTTCGGATCGGATGAGTCCAGTCTCGCTCAGTCCTGTTTCTCTGCTCTCAGTTCCCGGGCCAGCCATGACAAGTAATCCGGGTTGCCCGCAGTGACGGAGACCGCCAGGATTTCGGGGACCGTGTAGGAGTGGACGGATTTGATGGCGGTCTCCAGTTCGTTGTAGAGCCGCCGGCTGGTCTTGATCAGAATCATGAATTCCTCGGCCTTGTCGACCTTGCCTTCCCACCAATAGGTGCTGGAGATCGGCCCCACGACCTGTGCGCAGGCGGCCAGGCGGTTCTCGACCAGGTGGCTCGCGATCGTCTCGGCTTCTTCCCTCTTTTCAGCCGTCGTCAGCACCATCAGACAGTCTTCCATGCTCAACCCCCTCGTTCCCGATCGCGATCCGTTTCGTTGGTTTCGGGCCGATTTCCCGCAGCCGCCACGCCGGGTCTAGGACCCCGCACCCGGCCGGGCACGGGACCGGGCGAATGAGGTCCCACCGGCGGGGCCGGTCAGGAATTCGACGATCTTTTGCTTGGCCTGTTCCCGCTCGTAATCCAGCAACAGATGATGATTCGAGCGGCGGGTCAGCCACAGGTCCTCCTTGCGCGGCGACGCCAGCCGCTCGAACGCCGCCTTCGCGCGCCGCGGCGAGGCGGCCTCGTCCCCTTCGGCGCCGACCATCAGCGTCGGGCAGCGGACCGCCGCCAGCGTCTCGGGCCGCCGCGCCCGCCGACCCAACTCGATCAGGGTGCTCACCCCTTTACTCGGGATATGCCCGTAACTGAACAACTCGGCCTTGGCCTCCTCGCGGTTGAGCCGAATGAACGCTTTGGACTTGCGCATGTAAGGGATCATCCAGCCGAGCAGCCCGTGCCACGCCTCGGCGGGTAGGATGTAGTACCACATATAGGTGACGCCATAGTATGGTGCGACGAGGACCAACCGGTCGACCCGGTGGTCGGCCGCCAGCAGGGTCGCCAGGCTCCCGCCCATCGAGAAGCCAATGACGTAGACTTCATCATACCGGCCGCGGAGCGCCGCGAACTCCTCCAGCGCGCCTGCCAGCATGGTTTCCGCAGTCTGCCAGCCGAAGTCCCCGGGGGTCGTCCCATGTCCGGGCAGGCGGGCCATCCGCACGTGTAGTCCTTCGCCAGCCAGGCGCTCGCCGAGGTCGACAAAATCCTTGCTCGACCCCACGAAGCCGTGCAACAGCAAACAGGCGCGGGTGGGCGCGGGGGCCGCCGGGGGGGGAGACAGGTCGATCGCTTCGGCCTCCAGAACGACTCCCGTGACCTCGTCTCGGGGAGTCGAGGCAACCTCGCGCTGCATCGAACGGTAACTGGAGCAGGCGTAAAGGAACGTCCCGACGAAAACCAACCCCACCAGCAGACCCAGCCCGCGCAGTAGCCTTAAGATCCTTCGCCGGCCCGAACCAGAACGCGCCGGAGGACCAGGACCCTTCCGATCCTCCGCCTTCACCCCGCTCGTTTGTTCCTCATGTTCCATCGTTGCGCCTCCCGACAAGACAAGTTCAGTGGGATATTGTTTATATATGAACAGTATCCCTCTATACGAACTGCGTCAAGAGATTTTTTGCGGAAATCCGGGCCGGCGATCAGGTGCTCTCCAGCCGCACCTCGTCGATCCGGATGCCCTCCATGCGGGTCACGGTGGTCCGCCACCCACCGACGATCACCGAATCGCCAGTCTGCGGAATGTGGCCCATTTCGTGCAGGATCAGCCCGGCCAGCGTCTCCCAATCGTCTTCGGGGAAATTGGTGCCCAGGAAATCGTTGATTATGTTGATCTCGGTCCGACCTTCGGCCAGGAACGAGCCGTCCACGTTCTCCTTGATGCGGGGCATCGGCACGTCCAGCTCGTCCTCCAATTCGCCCACGATTTCCTCGAGCATGTCCTCGCGGCTGATCCATCCCGAGCAGCCCCCATACTCGTTGACCACGATGGCGTTCTTGATCCGCCGATCCAGGAATTCTTGAAGCAGGTCATCAACCCGTTTGGTCTCGGGCGCAAAGTAGGGTTCCTCGACAAAATCTTGCAGCTGCTTGGTCCCGTCGTCCTCGTGGAGGACGCGGAAGATGTCAATGTAGCCCATCAGATTGACGATGCGATCGCGATAGATGGGGAACCGGGAGAACCCGCAGGCCTGGGCCATAACCTTGAAGCTTTGGAGATCGTGGCGATTCAGGTCGACGGCGACCAGTTCGACCAGGGGGGTCATGATTTCCGAGGCCTTGGTCTCGTGCAATTGGATGATGTTCTCCACCATGCGGCGCTCGTCGGCTTTCTCCAGCAGGCTTTCCTCCTCGGCGCCGACCTGCTGAACGATCGTCTGGCCGAGAGGCTCCTGATCGGTGGCCGACTCGGTCCGGCCCTCTTCCTCCGCGGCGCCGGCTTCAGCCCTTTGGACGGGCGAGACGAGGTTGAGGATGTCCTGGCGACTCAGTTGTCGGATTGCCCGGTGGGGTTCCTCGGCCACCCCGGACAGAATAAAACGCGCCAGGCGTTCGATCACGACGATGGCCGGCTTGAAGATGAACAGTCCGAAGAGCAACGCGGGGCGGACCTTCGCGATGAGGGCGTCGGCGTGCGCCCGGAAGAGGGCCTTGGGCAGGATCTCGGCCAACACCACCATGATGGGCGTGAGCAGCAAGAGGCACAGTAGCTCGCTTGAGATGATCGGTTGCTCGGCTCCGGGCCCGAACGACCCCGGCCAACCCCGCTCGATCATCAGCTTGAAGAAAAGGGTCGTGAGCACGTTGCCGAGGTTGGTCCCGATCAGGACCATCACCAGCAGCCGCTGGGTTTCGCCCAACATATCGAGCAGCCGCCCGGCCGAGGCATCACCCTCATCGTGCAAGCTGCGCAAGCGATAACGGTTGGCCGAAACCACGGCGACCTCGGACCCCGAGAAGAAGAAGGACAGGGCCAGGCACACGACGATCCCCAGCACGATGAGCGAAATGATCATCGGCCCCCTCCGCCGCCGTTATCGGCGACCTCTGAGGGACTCAGGCGCGTAAGGCGCAACCGATGCACGCGACGGCCGATCATCTGTTCGACCTTGAGCGCGAAGTGCTGATGAGTGACCTCGTCGCCAACGCGAGGGATGCGCCCCAATGAATTCATCACGAATCCCCCTACGGTGCGGCCCTTGTGTTCAGGGAAATCGATCCCCAGTTCTTCGCCGAGTTCGTCGAGGCCGACCGTGCCGATGACGCGCCAGGCATCGGGGTCGAGCGGCTCGATCTCGCGCTCATGGTGGTCCTGCTTCTCGTAGATATCGCCGACGATCTCCTCGAGCAGGTCCTGGAGCGTTACGATGCCGGCCAGACCGCCGTATTCGTCGACGACGATGGCCATCTTCGTGCGCTGTTGGCGGAAGCGCTTGAGCAGGTCCAGCAGGCCCATCTGTTCGGGGACGAGCAGCGGCTCGCGGCGGTGGCGGCGCCAATCGCCGTCACGGTCCAGGAGGACTTCCTTGACCAACAGGAAGCCGACGGGCTGATCGAGCGACTCACGGTAGACGATGACCCGGTTGTTGGGGACCTTCTGGAGTCGTGCGATCATCTCGCGTTGCGATAGGTCATCGGGCACGGCGTTGAGCGAGATGCGAGGGGTGAGGATCTCGGCGACCACCGTGCGGCGCAAATCGAAGACGCCATCAATCATCTCGCGCTCGTCCTGCTCGAGCACCTGGGCGACCTCGCCCGTTTGGATCATCACCTTCAATTCCTCGCCGCTGACTTCCTCCTCCTGGGCCGTCTCGGGGATGCGAAAGATCCGATAGAGGCCGCGCAACAGAATATGCAGCCCCACCCGCGGCGGTTTCATCGCCCAGTTCGCGGCCGTTAGCGGCGGGATCAGTAGGCGCGCGGCGCGCATCGGCCTGAGGTTGGCCAACATCTTTGGAATAATTTCGCCGAGCAGCAAAATGGCCGTCGTCGCCAGCAGGGCGGCCGCCGCGAAGGAGATTGCCGAGCCCCGCGGCCCGAATTGACGTTCCATGAGATGGACGGCGGTCAATGATATCGAGATGTTGATGAGGTTATTGAGGATCAGGATCGTGACGAGCGTATCGTTTGGACGATCCAGCAGGTGAACAATCCGCAGGTCCACCCAGCGCGGCGAGTTGCGCAGTTTGATGACGTCGAGTTTGTCCAGGGAGAAGAGGGCCGTCTCGCACGAGGAGACCAGACCGGAACCGACCAACAGCCCCATGAACAGCAGCACCAGTGTTAACGAATTGGCCGCCCACGGCTCGGAGTCGGGATCACCCGCCGCTTGGGCTTGGATGACCAGGGCGCAACCGGTCACCAACGCGAAGATGAAGATAAAACGGGCCGGCCAGCTATAGAGAACGCCCCGCTTCTCTCCGGATTGATCTGAGGGTTCGTCCAACGGGTCGGTCCTCACGCGATACGGATCACACGGCACCCGACGTTTGGATCAACCAAACGCAAGCGCGGGAACGAGGACGCGCCACTCTGTTTGAGGCGAGCGCGCCGGGCCGACACGGCGGTCCATTCCTTGTGCGTCATTGGAGTAAAGGTGAAGCGTTGGGGTGAATCCTCGTCGCAACAGCTCATTGCATTTAACTCGGGCATGCGGCTCCCTCGCGGCACGTTTTCATTCCTAATAACGTGTCGTATCCCGACGGGATTACGCTTGCTCTATTTAGCATTGAACGGGAAGACGATGGTTCCATCGATCTAAAGAGGCAAAACTCACCACCACAAAACATAATATCGGTAAGAGGCCGACCGTGGCAAGTAATTCTTTCGTCATGGACATTATGGTCGAATCAGCGACGGGCTCCAGACCATCAATTGCGGGACGAGCTACAAGCCCGCCCCGCAATCTTTGGGGTGGTTGTTACCACTTCACCGGCCTTGCACCGAGTGAAGTTGAACTACAGGAAAGGAGACTCCCAAAAGCGACACACAGAGGTGGGAGCAGAAGTCCCCTTTCTGGTCAATCAGCCCGATCGGAGCTGATTCTAGCCACTATTATCCTGCCCGACCGAGGCGGATTCAAGCTTTTTTTTTCTCTCGATTTGCTTTGCGGGCGAATCATTTTTCACGGCAGGGGCATTGCCTTTTTTAACTAATTTGCTTTTTTTAACAATTTCTATGCGCTCGTGATGGAACTCGTCACATGGGACGATTCTGAGCGCGACCTGATACTTGCCGGAGAGCGCCTTGAGGGCGTCGAGCACGTTGGCCTGCAGGTAAGTCCTGAATTGAGAGTGCACAACGATTTCTACCGACTCCGGCTTGGGGCCCTCCTCGAGCTCGGCGATCAGATCGTACTTGAGCCGCTTCCAGAGCTGTTGGTCACTGAGGATACGCCCCGTGCCCTCGCAATAGGGGCAGGGCCGATAGAATGAACGGGACAGGCTCTTTCTGACACGCTTTCGTGTCATTTCGACCAGTCCAAAGGTAGAGATGCCTGATAATGCGAATCTTGCGCGGTCGGACTTTAGGCACCGTTTATACTCCCGAAGGACCTGCTGCTCATGGTCGCGCTCGGACATATCGATGAAATCGATCACGATCAGCCCGCCGATATCGCGCAGCCGGAGTTGCCGGGCGATCGCCCGGCACGCCTCCAGGTTGATCTTCAGGATCATCTGGTCCTGGTCCTCGCGCCCGACGTAGCGGCCGCTGTTGACATCGATGGCCGTCATCGCCTCGGCCTCATCGATGATGATCTCTCCCCCGCTACGCAACGGGACTTTGTGGCGCAACGCCTTTTGAAACTGTTTTTCAACCTCGAACGTATCGAAGATATTGACGGGCGAATCGTAGAGGGCGATGCGTTCAGACAACTCCGGCACCATGGTCTGGCACGCCTTGATCAGCCGGCGCATGTTTTGCTTGGAGTCGATCAGGATTTCATCGATCTCATCGGTAAAGTTGTCGCGCGCCACACGGTTCAGGATTTCATGATCGTCGTAGAGCCGGGCCGGCGCGCGGCAGCGTTTGGAGCGTTTGGCGATCCCGTCCCAGGTCTTCTTGAGTTGCTCGGCGTCTAGGCAAATCGACGGTTCATCGCGTTCCAGCCCCGCCGTGCGGATGATGAAGGCCCCGCCATTGGAAGTCAGGGAGTGCAGCAGCTGGCGCAGTCGCCGTCGCTCGCCCGCGTCTTCGATGCGACGCGAAACGCCGCCCGAGTTCTCCGAAAAAGGCATCAGGACGAGGTAACGCCCGGGCAACGAAATGAACGTCGTGATACGGGGGCCTTTGGTGCTGATTTGCTCCTTGGTGACCTGAACCAGGATTTCGTCGCCGACCTGCATCGGGCGGGAACCCTTTGGGGGTCGGGTGGGGGCCTTTGTTCCCGCCCCGGCCTCCGCCTCTTCTTCAAACGAATCGACCGCGGGATCGATGAAGTCATCGTCTTCCAGCCCCTGCTCCAGGCTCTCGACCTCCTCCGGGAGCTCCTCGACGCGGGCGGAGTGACGGCGGTGGCGTTCGGGCCGTCCACGCTGGGGCAGCTCGTACTCGGGCAAGACGTCATCGAAGTGGAGAAAGGCGTTTTTCTCGCCCCCGATGTTGACGAAGACCGCCCTGAGGCCCGGGATGATGCTATCGACCCGCCCCTTGTAGATGTTCCCCACGATCGAGCGCGAGTGGAGGTCTTCCATGAATAACTCGACCAGGGTCCCGTCCTCGAGCAGGGCCACGCGGATATCGGTCGCTTCCACGTTGATTAGAACTTGTCTGCGCATAAGATTGTTCAATCCTTCCTTCCATGTGACTAGGCGGGAGTAAGACGGTTTGGGGTCCGGGCGGCGAGGGAGGCCGATGGGCCTCTCGCCACCTAATGGGGGTGGACCCGCCGTGGCCGGCGTGCGTCAGGTTTGGCGCCCTCGTGGACGCGGGGGTGTGCCGGAGGAGAAGAGAGAACCAGATAAAGCTGGTCGGGATAGTTTTCAGGCCGGAAGCTTCCGGTCTCCATAAACACGACTCACCTTGGGTGCCGCCACGGGCGCGCCACCACTCTCGGGGGCGCTGCCTGCGACACGTCAAACCTTGCATGCGGGGCCTGGATCAACCGACTTCACCCGCGCGGTCGGATCGAGCCAAACACATCTCAGGCTAGATGTCCAGTAAATGCTGGGGGGCATCGGGTGTGATTCAGATTCGGGAGTAAACGCGGTATCAATGCAGGGTTCCCGTGTTCCAACTCTGATCGGCTCTCGGCTCCCGTCCTCGTCCTTCGTCCTCGAATTCTTCAATCGAAAGAAAGGCCATCGGTTTGGGATCACCCGATCGAATCCAAGAAAGTCCGGGGACGGGAGCCGAGAGCCGATTATAAACTGGCGGGGGTTCCCCCCATCGCAGTGGTTTTGACTCCAAAGAACTGAATCATGGCCCGGCACCCCCTGGCGCAACAAATTCCTTGGCCCTCCCCAAGCGCTATGACATCATGACCCCAGTGGCCTTGATAGCGTTGTTGAGACGGGCCGATTATGGGATTTCGCGACCGATCCATTGAACAAAAAATATTTCTGCTGATCCTGCCGATCAGCCTGGTTCCCGCCGCGATCTATTTGGTGATCGCCGTGATGGGATCGCGCGTGACGTTCGAGCAGGCGCGGGGCTCCGAGCTCAGCCAGCAGGCGCGCTACCTGACCGACCTGTTCGACCAATTCCTGACCGCCAGATTTGAAGAATTCATGCCGCTGGCCCGCGGCGGACAGTGGACGATCGAAACGCCGCCCACCGACCTCGAGGCGCATGGGATCGCCGCCGTCATACTGGTCGATGACGCCGGAGAAATCCACCTGCTGGGTCATGTTCTCGAGGATCGATATTTCCCCCATTACATAAACGAGAGCCTGGCCGTGTTCAGCGACATTTGGGAACGACGCGCGGACCTACCCCCCGACGGTTTGCTCACCGACATGCAAATACCCATCCCCGGCTGGTCGCCGCCGCTCAAGCTCGCCATTTTCGCCTGCCCGGGGCCGCGCGAGTCGCTCTACGCCTTCCTGGTCGATGGTAAGCGCTTGATGAAGCGGTTTCAGGCCGGCCGGCCTCAGGCCCCCGAAACGTTCCTCGTCTATTCACGCAGCGGCTTTTTCCTCTTTTCGACCGAAACTCTTATCGAGGAGGTCGGCCAGGGTGTCCTCGACGGCGTCGCGCAGCCCGAAAACATGAATGACTGGTTCGACTTGACGGCCCGGGAACAGACCTACCTGATGGCCCCGGTCGAGTCCAAGTTGCTCCGCCGCAAGTCGGCGCGGGCGGGCTGGGGCGCCGACTGGGTTTTTGTGCTCCAGTACGACATGGAACGGTTTCTCGGACCTCTGGAGGCGCTCGCATGGCTGATGGCCCTGATCGGCCTGGGCCTGGTATTGCTGAGCGTTGTGGTGGCCCGGGTGGCGTCGCGGCGCATCGTGCTCCCGCTGCGCCAGTTGCGACGCCAAGCCGACGACCTGGCGCGCGGTCAGCTCGACGTGCATGCGCAAGTGGAGGCCCGCGACGAGATCGGCAACTTGGCCCAGGCCTTCAATCGGATGGCCACGCGGCTGCACTCGACGTATGGGGCGCTCGAGGAACGCATCGAGGAGAACCGCCTGCGCGCCGAACACATCAACGTCATCAACCAGATCACCAACGCGATTATTCAGTCCTTCAGCCTGGAAAACATCTTCGAAATCATCAGCCGCGATTTGAGCAAGGTATTCCGTTTCGACGCCCTGTGGATTACCTTCCACGAACGCGAGGGCAAGTCACTGAAGATCAACTACATCGAGCCGGCGGGCATGATCTCGCTGTTCAAAGGGGGAAGCATCGCGTTGGCCCAGTCGCTGCACGGCCAGGCGATCGAGGGGCGCGAGACGCTCCACGCCGAGGTCGGGCCGAACCATTCCAGTCCCTTTCACGACGTTCAGACCCTGCGCTCGGAGGGCTTCCAATCCTTCCTGATCGCGCCGCTGCCCGGCCGCGACCGGCTGATCGGCACGATGTGCGTCGCCTCGACGGACCCCGACGCCTATGGCGCCGAACACGTCGCCGTCATGACCTCGCTGGCCGGCGCCGTGGCGATCGCGATTGAACAGGCCTACCTGTTCCGGCGCACCTCGCATTTCGCCAACGAATTGGAGCGAAAGGTCGAGGAGCGCACCCGCGAGCTTGAGTTGGCCACCCAGAAGCTGATCTTGACCGAGAAGTACTATGCCACCGGGCGCCTGGCCGGCAACCTGGCCCATGAGATCAACAACCCGCTGGCCATCATCAAGAACTACCTCCAGTTGGTCAGGAACAGGGTCCGCAATGCGGGCGGCGGGCGGCGCGAGAGCGATCCGAGTCTGGAAACGCTCGAGATCATCGATGAGGAAGTCAACCGCATCGCGCGCCTGGTGGGCCAGATGCTCGATCTGCATCGCCCCTCCGAGCACAAGGTCGAGCCTTTGGATATCAACAACCTGATCGAGGACATCCTGGCGCTGCTCGAGGAGGAGCTTTCGCGTTGCGGGATCGCCGTCGAGCGCAACCTGGACCCGGACCTGCCCAAACCGGTCGTCTCGCCCGACCTGATTCGCCAGGTGCTGATCAACCTTGTGCGCAACGCCCAGGACGCCATGGAGGAGGGCGGGACGCTATCGCTGGCCACCTCGCCGATCACCGAGTGGGGCGAAGGGCGCGAACGCCGGTCGGTGCGCATTCGCGTGGCCGATACCGGTGTCGGCATCGCCCCCGAACACCTCAACCGCATCTTCGACCCATTTTTCACGACCAAGTCCCAGGAAAAGGGGACGGGGCTGGGTCTGTGCGTCTCCTACAGCATCATTCGGGTCTATCACGGCTCGATCGAGGTGGAGAGCGAACCGGGCCGGGGGACGGCGTTCGTGGTGACGTTGCCGGCGGGGGAGTTGGTCGCCACCCGCGAGTCGCCCGAATCGGCCGCCCTGGTGCGAGAAATCCCGCCCGGCCGCGCCCCGCATCTGGGCACGCTGTCCCTCTAAAGGACCCGGCCGTGCGGGAATCCGGGCTAAACAAGAGCTTCGGGTCCGATTTTATTCCATCGACGGGAGTAGATTGCGCTTGACGGTGAACGGACTTGATTCCATACTTTCCAATGGTACCTGAATAATTCGAGTGGGGGAACGCGTTGATTTGAGGGTGTCACGAAGTCAAACGACTGACCACGGATACGGAGGTTGCAAGACTACAGCCATGCACAGCTATTCCTTACTCATTGAACGTCTTTACGGCGGTCGGAGAACGCCCTTCGGCCGGGGATTTACACTCATCGAACTCCTCATCGTCGTGGCCATCATCGCGATCTTGGCGGCCATCGCCGTGCCCAACTTCCTCGAGGCCCAGACGCGCTCGAAGGTCAGCCGCACCAAAAACGACATCAGGACGTGTGGGATGGCCATCGAAGCGTATCAGATCGAGTATAATGACGTCATGCCGTGCACCGGACATACGCAAAGAGGACGGGGGCCCGATGATTTCCTTAACTACAGTTTTTGGGTGGAGTTTTATCAGACCAACAGGTCAGGAGGCCAGGCCAGGCGACTCACGTCGCCGGTCGCCTATCTTTCCAGCATTCCACATGATGTTTTTGCCTCTCACAAGGCTTGGGGGAACATTATTCGATGGACCAGTTTTGGCTACGTGTATTACGGATGGGATCCAAGTCGTTGGCGTGGGGGGAAAAGTTATACGTGGACGTGGGGTGGATCGCAGGTTGCTGCAAAATATAAAAGGGGATTTAGATGGATGCTCCAGTGCGGCGGTCCGGACCAGTGGTACAATTACGGACCCGATCACGGCCCCAACGGCTGGCTAGCATCAAAAGGGGGTCTGGGGGGCATTTATGACCCGACCAACGGCGTCATTTCCTCCGGCGACATGTACTGGCTCAGTGAGATCGGGCTGGTGGGCGGCGGCAACACGGATTGAAAGGGAGGGGGGAGACGGCGGCTTTACCCGAGTTATTCCCGGGTGAGTGCCTGAATTCCCCCACTGGACGGTGAGTTTTGGAGGTTGGCGAGCAATAGTCGTGCCCAGCGATACCTTACTCGTTGATCATCTTCGCGGCGATCGGAGAACTCCCCCCGGCCGGGGATTCACGCTGATTGAACTGCTGATCGTCGTGGCCATCATCGCGATTCTGGCGGCGATCGCGGTGCCCAACTTTTTCGTGGCCCAGACGCGCGCCAAGGTCAGCCGCGTCAAATCCGACCTGCGCACGGTCGGCGTGGCCATCGAGGCCTACCAGGTCGACCATGCCGACGTCATGCCGCCTAGGGGTTACAAGTCGCCCCTGCTGAATTTCAATATCTGGGTCCAATCGAGCAAATCGTGCTGCTTGGGTGGGCAGGGCCGGCGCCTCACCTCGCCGATCGCCTACATCACCAGCCTCCCGCAAGATATCTTCAATCTGCCCGCTAAAGCCTACGCGGGCTGGCCGGGCCTGGAATGGGTCAGTTTCGGCTATGTCTATTACGGGAAGGGGGGCATCTTCGGCGGACCGGAGTTCCAACAGGGCCAGACTGGAAGCCATATTCAGGAGGTCTATCCGGGCAAGAGATACCGCTGGTTCATTCAGGCCACCGGACCCGACCGGGCCTACAACGCCGGTCCCAACCCGGGCGCCGCCGACAACTGGCATGCCGTGAACGGCGGGCTCGGCGGCATTTATGACCCGACCAACGGGACGCTCTCGGCCGGCGACATGTACTTCCTGGAAACGGTCGGACTGGTGGGCGGCGGTGGAACGTAGGGGACCGGATTGAGAGGACGAAAGGAGATTGCAGCTTCACCGAAGTCATTTTGACGCGAGGATATGAAACTTGTCAGAGGCATCCCCGAGCGCGAATGGGGGGAAGGAGGTCGTAATCTAGAGGAAAACACCGAGGGGAATCTAGATTTCCTCCAAAGAGGAGGGGTCGGAGATATTTGACCGCCGGGGTGGGGCTAATTTTGTTGCATCCGGCGTCGACCGGTGGGAGAATTCCCCGCTGGTTTGGCGATTTGTGTAGTTTGATTGAGCCGTGCGGGCGATCTTACGATCGACCCGCACTCTCGAGACCGGAAACGCCGAGTCCCGAGCTAAAAAGGAACGCACCCGCCCAGAAGGTGATTACCGCCGGGTGCGAGGAGGATGGAAAGATGCGATACGTAACGTGTTCGAGATGTGCAATCATTGGGTTACTGATGATGCTAGGCGCGGCGGTTTTGATTCAGAATCCCGTGTTTGCCCAATGCCTTGGCGGGGGCTCCCCACCGTGTGCGGTCATTGAGGATGATTTTGATGACCCCGCCGGCGTGATGGTGGCGGGCGGACTGTGGAACTTTAATGAGGCTCCAACATCAGGGTTGTTCAATAACTATGATGGAGTTTCGACACTGAACATGCCGATGGAGCCCCACTATGGGCATGACCAGTACATTGACACCCCCGTCAATATAAACGCAGGGGGAGACTACGCGGCCATCTTCTCGTTCTCCTACCCCCCTAACGCCGCTGACGGTGGCGGTGATCAGCAGTTCGGATTCGGCGGAAGCGGCGGCGGTCTCTGGGATGGTTATGTTGATGACCCACAGGTGACCAATCAACGGGTTTTTTACGTCAGCAGTGGCAACATATTTTTCACGTCTGACGCCAACGGACCCAACGGCGGTTTGCAAACCACGTTTGTAAATCAAACAGAAGCCCCAGCGGTTAGTCTCCAGATTGACACGCCTCAAAGCTTGATGATCAGGTTACACGCGGATCCAGCAGGCTCAAGCGCAATCACGCTTTGGTATTATGACGGAACGTGTAAGGATATGAGCGGGAGCGGTTGCACCCTCAGGTCTGGATCTACGCATGCAGATGCGTGGGTCGAGTTGACCCGGCGGCAAGATGTTGGTTCCGATGATGCCGACCCAGACACGTTCGGGCCTATGCCAACAGGTCCCAATAATTTGGGCGTGAATCATTTCTACGGCGTGCCCAACCGAACGGGCGATACCTTCGATCTCGATTATATCGGATTACATCATATTACGACCGTCCCGGCCGAACTGTCGGACTTTGTCGTTGAATAACCAGGATCATTTGATCCTCTCCCGGCGGCCGCCTTTCGGGCCGCCGGAGAGGGTCATCGTTTTTTATGGCGGGGGAAACAGTTTCAAGCAGCGGGGGCGGCAAGGCCACGCGATATTTGATTCAAACGAAAAAGGAGTGAGCGGCCCAAGAAGGTTGGGCAAAAAGAGTAATTTTAAATTAGCCAGCGGAAAGATTTCCGAGAGTTCTGAGACCTCCGGACCGGAAACACCCGGTCCCGAGTTGATGGAGAGCGTACCCGCCGGCAGGTATTTTAACTGCCGGGCGCGAGGAGGATGGGAAATGCGATACGCAACGTATTCGAGATTTGCGACCATTGGGTTACTGGCGATGCTGGGCACGGTGTTCGTCCAGTTTCCCGCGCCGGCCCAAGTCGTGATCGTTGAGGACGATTTCAACGACCCCGCCGGCACGATGGCGTCGCCGGGCACCCCGCCCAACACCGATCCGGCGTGGCGCTGGACTGAGGAGTCCACGACGCCCAATACGTATACTGGAGCCTCGATCCTGAGCATGCCGATGGAGTCCAGCGGGGGATTTGATCAGTATATCGACGCTGACGTCGAGTTGGTCGCGGGGCACGCCTACGCGTATGTCATTGTGCTCACTTTGCCCATTAACGCCGTTGGCGGTGACCAACAGCTCGGGTTCGCCGGAAACCTGGATTGGCGCGGGGCGGTCTCGGACCCACCGGCGTCCAATCAACGGGGCTTTTATGTCAGCGGCGCGAACATAGGGTTTTCGGATTCGGTCGCCGGACCCAACGGCGGCCTGAAATTGACGTGGGTCGGACAATCGACGTTCGTGAATGATACGGTTCAAAGCCTTATGATCAGGGTGAGCGAAACAGGCGTGATCACGACGTGGCATTTTGATGGAGACCTGCGGGATCCGAACAGCGGCGACTGGTTCGAGCTGACCGATCGGACCGACGTTTTCCCGGATAACCCCGATGGCTCACAGTCGCCGGACTTGTTCCAGATGGAGTTTGGGCCCAATGTCATCGGCGTGCAGCATTTCTACGGCGTGCCCGACCGGACGGGCGGTTTCTGCCTACTCGATTATATCGCCCTGTTCGATATGAGCGGCGAGACGCCCAACTCGGGGAACCCGGAGATGTGGACCATCTATGAGTAACCCACGCTGAATGGTATCATGAAAGTGGGCTGCGGGCCCGGGAGATTTGAGGCAGCACGGTGATACCCATAGAAAATGCCAGATAGGCCAGATTGACTTGACAGGAGGTTGGTGCTCCGTGTAGTATCTGGATTCAGACGGTGAGATTGTCCTTGGCAGATTGGGTAAATTGATCATTCGACATAGCCTATCGGGCGATCCGATGATTGACCCGCAGTCTCCGGACCGGAAACACCGAGTCCCGAGATGGAAGAAGGCATACCCGCCCAAATGCGCGATGCGCAGGGCGAGAGGAGCATGGAAAGATGCGAAATTCAGGTTTTTCTAGATTTGCGATCATTGGGTTGCTGGCGATACTGGGCACGGTTTTTGTTCAGGCTCCCGCGTCGGCCCAATCCGTGATCATTGAGGACGATTTCAATGACCCCGCCGGAACGATGCCGTCACCGGGCAACGCGCCCAACACCGATCCGGCGTGGCGTTTTAATGATTCGCCGCCCTCCGGACTGCTCAACATGTATGATGGAAACTCGGTTCTGATCATGCCGATGGAGCCCAGCGGGGGATTTGATCAGTATATCGACGCTGACATCGAGCTGGTCGCGGGGAATGCCTACGCGTACGTCATCGTATTCTCTTATCCCCCGAACGTGGCCGACGGTGGCGGTGATCAGCAGCCCGGATTCGGCGGAAACGTGGATTGGCTCGGGTCGCTCGGGGACGCTGATGGCCTCAACGCGGCTACCAATCAACGGGGCTTTTATCTCACCAGTACGAACATCGGGTTTTCGGATGACCTCAAAGGACCCAACGAGGGCGAGAAATTGACGTGGGTCGGAACCGGGATGTTAGTGAATGATGCGGTTCAAAGCCTAATGATGAGGGTGAGCGATACGGGCGTGATCACGGTGTACTATTTTGATGGAGATCTGCGGGATACGGATCCCGCCGGATGGACCGAGCTGACCCAGCGTGACGACGTTTTCGGCGATGAATCGGCCGACCTGTTCCAGATGGAGTTCGGGCCCAATGTCGTCGGCGTGCAGCATTTCTACGGCGTGCCCAACCGGACCGGCGATACGTTCGATCTCGATTATATCGGTCTGACCTGTCTGACCTGCACGGCGGGGACTCCCACGCCCACGCCCACCGCGACCGCCACGCCGACACCGACCCCCACACCGACACCGGAACCCACCCCCGCTCCCAGGGGACCAAATGGGTTCCGCGACGACTTCAATGATGTGGCTCATAGCCTCGGCACCTGGACCATCGTCACTGCTGACGGCTTTTCGGTCAACATCGGCGGTGGGCAGGCTGTATTTGACGCCGATGATGTGTCCGACCCCGCCGACGGCTCGTTCGCGGACTGGAACTTCGACAACCAGTGGGACAAGAGCTACCTGGTCAGCCAGGTGTTCTGTCCACGGGAGCTCTTCGGGTTTCCGACCGAAGTCGAGTTCGGCGTCAGTTCTTACCGGTCGACCGCTTGGTATATCGGATTCACGCCCGTGGGAACGGACGCCTTCATTGACCCGCAGATGAAGTTCGGCGGCTCGGTGCATTACTTCTGGCTTGGGGCAGACAATCCTTTCCACACGTTCTGGGGTGGGCCAACGTGGACCAATCCCGGGCCGGGCAGCACCGTGGGCAGCAGCGCAACGGCGGACGCGGGTTCATCGGCGGCTGCGGACGGGGACCCCGACATAGGGCGTTTTCGCATTACGCTGG
>CAUZJO010000092.1:0-19723 GCA_963580245.1 Candidatus Sumerlaeia bacterium
AAACTGGACCCGCAAGGCCTCTTTTTTGCTCTCACCCATCAGATCTCTCAACTCTTGCTGCTCGAACATCGACTTCAGCCTTTATTCATCGGCCATTTGAAAAATTATACCATGACTTTCTATTTCTTGAATGGGAAATATGGGGTCATATATTCTAGCCGAATTACTTGAATACAGTACCGCGACTATGTAAAATTGAATTGTCATAGGCCTCCATCGATCACCAACCACCGAACCCGGCTAGACTTCTCGAACTCATGCGACTAAACAGACAAAAGGTGATACCGAGTTTGCTCAAGGAAGCCGGTCGACCGGTCGGTCGCACCGAATTTGTGAAATGGTGCTTCCTCCTCAGCGAAGAATCCCCCTCCAAGGGCGGGACTTCACTTTACAGTTCGTTCCGTATAATTACGGACCCTTCTCCTTTTGCCTTTACCGCGACATGGATGAGTTTGTTAATCTGAGCGTGGTTCGCAGAGTCTCGGAAGAGGAATGGGAACTGGAAAAGCCGGTGGACAATTCCTTCGATGCCCTGTCTCGGCAGATTCGCCAGGACATGAGAGAGATGCTTTACCGCTTTGGTAACAAGCGCCTCGATGAGCTTACATCTTATGTTTACAAGTCCCACGGATGGTACACGATCTATAGTAAGAAAAGCAAACTGCAAGAACGACCCGTGGCCAAGCTAGCCGTCTATACAGCGGGCTACGAAGGATTGCAGATAGAAGGCTTTCTGAATATGCTGCTGGTAAACGGAATCTCACGTATCATCGACATCCGTAACAATCCGATAGCTCGATGTTATGGCTTTCACAAGAGTACGCTCGGGCGTCTTTCCACGAAAATAAATATCGATTATTTCCACTTTCCACAACTTGGTATTCATTCCGAGCTTCGTCAAAACTTGAGCACGCGAAGTGACTATCAACAATTGTTCACACGATACAAGCAAAGGATATTGAAAACGCAGACCGGACCCGTATGTCGGGCGTCGGAATTGATGCTTGAACGGCCGAGCGTTCTGGTTTGTCGAGAGACTGATCCCTCCCTATATCATCGTAGCCGAACGGCGGAGGTAATTCGGGAAAAGACCGGATTGTCTATTGAACACTTGGCTCCTGCAGCAATATGAAAACATACGAATCAACAAAAGTTCTAATCACCGTGATGACCTATCCCCATCCCTCTGAAGGGTATAAGGAACTTATATGCACCGCGGGAATAACCGAAAACGGGGATTGGGTGCAACTTTACGCCATCGATTATCGTTACCGCCCGAGACATCAGAAGTTCAGAAAATATCAATTGAATTAGGTGGAACTAGCACCGAGAGGATCTGGAAATGACAAACTGAGGTAAAGCCGAGAGCCGGACCTAGATACGATCTAAATACTTGGCGAACCCCTTTCCACAAATGACAATTGGCGTAAGTGGCGAAAAATCATCGATCGGGTGCTTCATCATACCGTCAATGATTTAAGAGAGCTATATAAAACAATCGAAGTATCACTAGGCATCGTCCGGCCTACGGGTAATACTGCTCATTTAATGTTTGATTTCCAGGATTTGTGCTGATATTCTTTCTCATCACGTTGAGGAAGGAGCCAAGCCGATGGCGTGCACTGTTGCTGAACTGCCCAAGGGCACGCGGATCACCGATCACATCAGTCTTGGGGTGATTGCCAAGACTTTCCCGCTCCAAAGAGTCCACGCCGTATTAGATGCGCAAGGCCGAAGCAGCCGACGGCAGAGAAATCTGCCGGCCCATGTGGTTGTCTATTATTGTATTGCGCTGGCACTTTACATGCAGGTCTCGTGCAGAGAGGTCCTGCGTTGCTTGCTCGAAGGGATTCGCTGGTCGATGGGACCGGACTTCGAAATTCACGTCGCGGGCAGGGTGGGGATTTATCAGGTCCCGCATCAGAGTTGGCAGTGAACCTGTTCAGCGGCTGCATGATGAATTGGTTGTCCCGATCGCGATCAAAGCAAAGGGGAGAACGACCAAAGGGGCATGGTATCGCAAATGGTGCCTGGTCTCGATCGATGGCAGCACGGTGGACGTCTCCGACACGGCGCGCAATGAAGCCGCCTTCGGCCGCCCCGGAACCAGCCGGGGCAACAGCGCCTTCCCGCAAATCCGATTTGTTTCGCTTGTGGAGAATAGCACGCATGTGTTGTTCGGCACGCAGCTGGGTGGCTATCGCGAGAGTGAAATCGCGCTGGCCAAAGACGTGATCGGCTCATTGCAAAAGGAGATGTTATGCTTGGCCGATCGCAATTGGTTCGGTTTTGGCCTTTGGAAACGGGCCCAAGCGATACAGGCGGACCAATTGTGGCGCGTGAAAAAGAACTTGATCCTTCCCTGCATCAAACGCTTTCGCGATGGTTCGTATCTGAGCAAGGTTTACGCGTCGGATAAAGACCGGCGCCATGAGACAAATGGGATTGAAGTACGAGTCATTGAGTACGCTCTGGAAGGCGTGCCCGACGCCGAACCGATTTATCGTCTGATCACGACCATCTTGGATCCAAAGCAGGCGCCCGCGAAAGAACTCGCCGCGCTGTACCATGATCGATGGGAAATCGAGACCGCGTTCGACGAGTTCAAAACGCATCTGCGCGGAGCGAACATTGTGCTGCGCAGCAAGCGCCCCGATCTTGTGACACAGGAGTTTTACGGTTTGATGATGGCGCATTTTACAATACGGGGACTTATGCACGAAGCGGCCTTGAAGGCCGACATCAATCCGGATCGATTATCATTCGTGCACAGCGTGCGTGTCATTCGGCGAAAGTTGCCCCAGTTCGTCCCTTTCCCCCCCTTGTCAGTGCAAAGTACTGCATGAAGCGGTTCTCGAGGAAATATTGGAAGAATAGGCAGTCTCAAGCCGTGACCGATGCAACCCACGAGGGATCAAACGAAAAATGAGCAGTTGGCCGATTCGCCCCAAGCATCACGACGCATCGGTCCGAGAGATGATCCAATACCACGTGAAGGTCCTTAATTAAGTGAGTAGTATTGGGCCTAGGAGGGTAATTGACATAGAAGTTAAAGAAACAAGCAGGGACTGGAAGCCCAATTGGGCCGCGATCTTTGAGCAGACCCTATTATTCGAGCCCCAGGTTAAATCCCTGCGTAAGCTTCCCTATGAATTCCGTTGCGTATTTGAATATGAAGATTCGAAGAAACCGCATAGAACAATGATAGAAGACTGGGAATTGGGAGTGCTTTTTCTGAAGGAGACCGAAAGGCTTGGATCTGAGAAGGATGCCATTGAAAGCGTCAAGAATACATTTCTCAATAGGATTTTCCGAAAGGATAAGGATACCCACTTTTTCATGGGAACTTGTTTTCCGCGTAATACCATGGGTGGTCGTTGGGGAATTTTATCCGCCGCGTATCGAAGTTGAACAACCAGAACTGTTTTGAGGAGACGGCTAATCGAATGATGGAACCGCCGTGCACCTTCTTCAAAGATTGATCTTCAGGAATCGCCGGAAATTCCCCCCAAACAACGCGGCCACGTCCCGTTTGATCTCGGCCTCGGTGGCCTGCCAGCCGCAGGCGGCCATCGCTTCGTAGCGATCGGTCAGGATGGGGATCACGATGCGTTTGAAGTGGTCCCACTTGTAGAGGAGTTGGTCCAGGACGCGGGCGTCGGAGTGTTGGGGGACGAAGGCGAGGCCCAGCATCTCGGTTCGCATGCGCGTAAGCTCGTCGATCAGGACCGGGTTGTTCATGAACCACCAGCAGCCGAAGACGAGCAGGTTGCGGAACTTGCGCGCCAGGACGACCAGTTCGTGCTGGTTCTCGCGCGCGAGCACGGTCGCCATGAATTTGGTGCGTGGGTGGTGGGCGAGCAGGTATTCGAGTGCCCGTAGGTCGCATTTGCCGACGGCGTCCCCCGCCAGTTGAAGCCCCCGATTGACCCGTTTCTTCACCCCCAGCATCAGCGAGAACGGCCGGTCCAACTCGCGGCAGACCGGCAGGATGCAATGCTCGACGATCAAGCCGCGCGGGGACTGGTCGGGCAGCATGAAGTCGGGCGGCAGCGAGACGGCCATGTAGAGGGCGTCGATCCGCCGCACCCAGTCCTCCAGGAAACGCCGCACCTCGGCCCGCGTTTTCAGGCCCAGCCCCTCCTCGACGTCGTAGCCCCAGCCCCTGAGCTGGCGGCAGGCGTCGGGCCAGCTCATGAGCAAGGGGTCTAGCCGCAGCGCTGCGCGGAAACGCGGATCGGCCTCATGGCCGTCGAGCCACACGGCCCGTTCGCTCGGGTCGAAGGGGTCGTTGGTCATCACGACCTCCTTGACGCGGGCGGCCTCGAAGACGCGGGCGACGTATTGCTTGGTGGTTAGCCCGGCGAAGAACTCGCGAAAAGCCTCCAGGTCGCGCGAGGCGACGTCCAGGCCCAGGAGTTTCTGGGTCCGCAGCACGCCCACGCAGGCCTCGCTGATCGGCGAGCGGTCGAGGAACAGCGTCTTCCAGATTAGGTCGGCTTGGTCGCGTTTGGGCATCGCCCAGAACCGGTCGTAGGGCATCTCGATCCAGCGGAAGGCCTCGGCCACCAGGTAATGAAAGACAAGCTGCTCGTCGATCCCCCACAGCAGCAGGTCGCCGAAACCGGGCGGGTAGAGATGGGTATGGACGTCGGTGATCTCAGCGTTTTCGACCGCCTGGGTTACTATTGCTCGGGTATCGCCGACCTGCGCTTTTCCCATGGTGGAGGATTCCCCAGGTTTGGTCTTCAAATCGAGCGAATCGCCTTCAGCGCCTTCCGAATGGCGCGCGGGGTCTACACTCAACCGAAATTACCCTCGGAGCGGACTCGACGCGCCGCGGATTCGTACTCGGACCGGATATAATCGGCACCCCACCTCCGTGCGTTCTTGAGAATGCGTTGGTCCCTTTGCGCGGGGAGCGCCGTTTGCGTCATCGGTCAGGTTGGCATGACTTTCATATATCCGGCGATCAACACGACGGCGACGGCCAGGGCGACCAGCAATCCCAACCACGTCGCCGCCTTGCTGCGGAAGCCCTCTGACCAGCCCTTGGACGAAGTCAGGGCGATCGCAAAGAAGAAGACGACGAGCGCCAGGATGAATTTGACTCCGAAAAGGGCGTGATAGAGCCCATTGTCCGGATGCTGATGCCGCGTGACGGCCATGTAGTTATAAAACCCGCTGATTAAGAAAAGGAGGATGGAGGGGTGGACAATTAGACGCCAGCGTTTGATGACGGCCGCGCGCAGTTTTCCGTGCGACTCGTCATCGAGTGCCCCCGCAGCGGCGGGCATCAACACGAATCGCATAAAAATCGCCCCCCCCACGGCCATGATGGCTGGCAGGACGTGCAGCCAGCGCATGATCAGCGCCATGGGCGAGGTTGCCCCCGTCGGCGCGGAGACCTCCTGGGCCCAGGCTCCACTGGCCCCCACGACGACCATCAGGACGACCCACATCACTGGCTTTGGTGAAATACAGATCCTCATCCTCAAGCTCCTTGCATAAAGTTCGCCATGCCAATCCCGCTCGGAGAAGTCATATCATTACGGAGCGCAAAGCGAAATAGGAAACGAGAAATGAGATCGGGGATTACTCGTAGGTCGACCAATCCGCCCTGGCGGTGTTGGCGCCGTGGGCGCCGATCCATTCGCGGATGAGCTCGACGGCCTCGTCATCGACGCGTTCGCTCGCCAGGGGCGGCATGCGGTGCGCGCCCAGGTCGCTCATCCGCGCGGGAATCACCGAGCGGTCGGGATCGCCCGGCGCGAACAGGCGCGAATCGTCGATCCCCAGCGTCTCGCCGCTTGGGGGCGCGTCGAGGATGCCTCGGTCCTCGAACGCAACGCCCCAGCGAAAATCGATGCCGGAGACGGTCGGGCCGAGCGGCCGGTGACACATCGAGCAATTGGCATGCAGATAGGCCTGCGCCCGCTCCGCCACCGGTAAAATGACCCATCGAAAGCATCCAGGCGCGCTGGGCAGCTCCCTCGGCGGCGCGGGCAGCGGGTCCGCGAACAGGCCGATGTGTTCAAGCGTCCGCAACTGCTTGTCGCTCGTCAGGGGGGCCGTTCCCGCCGACGAAGGGGTTGTCGGGCGGGATGACGTAATTCATGACCGCGGGGTTCTGGGGCGGCGTATCGACATCAATGCGCGCGATGGCGCCCAGCAGATTGGTCGTGTCCTGCGCCGGGTGATCGAAGACCGCACCGCCGCCCCCGCTCGGCCCCCCGAATCCCTCGAATGAGACCCGAAAAAAGATTTGACATCCCCCAGAACCAGACCTATACTTTCTCCTGTTTCCATAGGTGTTTGTGGGACTGGACTGGACCTTTGCACTGATGCCTAAGTGACCGCGCGGCCCACCGATGTGGTGGTGCGTCGCTGGCGTACTCGATAGGAGGTGCTGAACTGGAAGCACCGACCAAACCCAATGGCCTTTAAGACGGAGGCAAAGAGTGCCCGTCGCGGTTCATCCAGTGTCGGTGATTTCATCGCGGAAGATTGAATTTATTAATCTTGGGTGTGCCTCTGTGGCTTGGCGGGTGAACTTCGGACCGCTGATCGAGAAACAAGAATTACCGATCAATCCGGCGGCCAGAAAGAGCAGGGCCCCACCTTAAGAACACAAGCAACTGTTGTAAGCGTTTCATTCTCCCCATACTCTTTTATAGAGGGGGACAAGTAAGCAAATAGAGGAGACGAGATCATGAGAAAGTTGGTTGGTGTAAGTTTAATTGTGTGTCTGCTGTCCATGAACGCGGGTGCTACAGGACCCTTGTTTCATGAGGATTTTGATGCCTTGGGCCAAATGCACGGCGAATTCGGGTTGGATATGTCTCCCGACTTCATTCCGGGACTTGACGATTCCACATTGACCCCCGGTCTGCGGCCGGCCGTTTGCGATCCCGTAGCGGATGGTTGCGCCGGCGCCGTGACGCGTTTGGTCGATTTGGGGGGCGGCGATTGGGCCTTGTGGACTGAGAATTGGGCCTTCGGCGCGGCCGCCACCCGAAGCTTTAACGGCATCCGTGGCACCGAGGCCTTTGCCCGCGGGGACAACCTTACCTGCACCTTCCGGGTGTTCGGCGATAAGTGCGTGCCCCTGGGCGGAGAAGCCTTTCCTGCGGCCAATGGTCCTTTCGGCCCCTGGCACTTGAATGCGGGCGTGGCGGATTGGGAGACCCTTTCCCGCGATGACGGATCCCTGGAACGAGACATGGAGCTTGGCATGACGTTCTGGTCGGGCTGGAAGCACCACTTTGAAGAGAACGGTACGGTGGGGGGCGATCTTGATGCCAGCGGCCCGCTGCTTGCGGGTCCTGCGGACGGATATCGCGCTGTTGCCATCGGCAGGCCCCTGCCTTGCACGGCGCCGAATTCTGATTGGGCCGCGCAAAAAGCGAGCGGGCATTACTGGTACCGGGCCACCCTGGGCAACTCCACGGGTGGGACCGTCCAGACCTCCACCGATTGGGACCCGGTGGGTGATCCGTTCGGCGGAACGTGGACCACGGTTATCGACGACTCGCTCAATCCCATCGACACCCGCGGGATGCCGGCGGGAGGGGCGATCGGGAGCGCAGCCAATGTTTACCTTGGGTTCGGCGCTTTCAAGCACACGATGATCGATGACATCTACGTGACCAACGATAGCTCCCCGGTTCCCGCTGAGCTGAGCGAGTTCTTGGTGGAATAGTCGAGTCCGTTTCGGATCGACTCATTACGTTTGATTGATAAGGTTCCGGCCGTCGGCCTCGCGTCGGCGGCCGGAACCCACTTTTGTTTTGACGCACTCTGAACCAGAAAAGGAGGGACTATAGTTTCCGCCGATAAGGATTATGACGCACATTCTTAATATTAAAATCTGGTATTGCAAACCTGGGCAACTTTCTAAAGCAACGAGGGTGACTTCAGAACCGGCGGCGCGACCGTTCGGTCTCTAACCTCGATCCGAGGTTTCCGCGCACCGTGTGTTGGGGCGGAGGACTCCGTCGGTTGATGACCGAAGCAGCGGCCGCTCAAGCAACGCAAGGCCCGCTAGATGTAACAGAAAGAGATTTTGAATCATGAGACAATTAATCAGACGATATGCGCTTGTCGCGGCCATCTTCGCTGCGTGCCTGAGTGGGTTGAGCCTGCCGGCCTCCGCGCAACCCCTGTTTACGGAGAATTTCGACGCCTTGGGGCAGGCGCAAGGTGAATTCGGCCTCGACCATTCAAGCAGCGCCTGGGAGCCCGGCGTCGATACCCCGTCGGTGGATACGAGCAGTGCCGACCCGCCTCCCGTTCCGCCCGCATGCCCCTCCGGAATAAATGAGGGTTGCGCCGGCGCGGTGACGCGTTTGGTCGATTTGGGGGGCGGCGATTGGTGCCTCTACCTGTCGAATTACAGCTTCGGGCCCAATGGCATGCATCGGTCGCTCAACGGCATCCGCAGTAAGATGGGCTGGCCGCGCGGGAACAACCTGCGCGTCACGTTCCAGATGTTCGGCGACCCCGCTATCTCCCCCGATGGTGAACCTTACCCCCTCGCCGGCGGCCCCACGGGCCCTTGGCACCAGCGGGAGGGTAACGATTTTGAATGGAGAGAGGCTTTCAACGAAGGAAACATGGAGCGCGATATCGAGGCCGGTCTGAATATTTGGGCCGGATGGCAACATTACTTCGAGGAGAATGGCGGAACTGACAATGACCGCACCGGCCTCCAGCTGCTTAGACCCGAAGACGGGGACCCACCGGGTTACAGGGCCGCAATTCTTGCAAGCGAGCTTCCCGCTGGTACCCCCCTTGGCGAGCAAAAAGCGAACGGGAGTATCTGGTGCCGGGTCTGGCTCGGCGATGTGACCGGCGGAACGATGGAGTTTTCCACGGACTCCAGCAACGGGACCGACGGGACCTGGGAATCCATTCGCCAAACGGAGTTCCCCGGCAACCCGGTCATCGACACTCGCGGTGACAACCCGGCGGGGAATATTGGAAACACTTCGCCGGTCTACCTCGGATTCGGCGCGTTCAAGCACGCGTGTTTTGACAATATCTTCGTGGAAGATGATACAACCGGCGTCACGCCGACGCCGACGCCGACCCCCACCGTATCCCCAACCCCGACCCCGATCCCGCCACCGGATGACGGTTATACCATCGTATTCAGCGAGGACTTCGATGTTCTGGGCGGGGCGAATGGTGAATTCGGGCTCGATAGCGCCGGCAGCGCATGGATTCCTGGTGTTGATACCCCCTCCGTGTTGGTCCCCGGCGTCCCCGTCGATTGCCTTTCCGGGACGAATGAAGGTTGCGCCGGGGCCGTCACGCGACTGGTCCACCTGGGAAGCGGTGACTGGGCCCTCTACCTGTCTAATTTCAGCTTCGGGCCCAACGGCGACCAACGATCGCTCAATGGGATTCGCAGTAAACAGAGCTGGCCGCGGGGGATGGACATGCGCGTCACGTTCCGCATGTTTGGCGACCGCGCCGTCGCTCCCGATGGGGAGCCCTACCCGTTGGCCGGCGGCCCCATGGGTCCTTGGCACCAGACCAATGACTGGCAAAATGGTGAAGTGGCGGGCAGAATTGAGCGAGATATCGAAATGGGACTCAATCAATGGGCTGGGTGGAGACATTCCTTCGAAGAGAACGGTGGACCTGATAACGATTCGAGCGGAATCCTGCTTGAAGTGGAGGATGGCGACTATCGAGAGACTGCCTCTATGTTGTTCGGGATCATTGGAACGCCGCTTGTCGTACAGAAGAGCGACTTCAGCATGTGGGTCCGGTTCATCGTCGGCGATCAGACCGGCGGCAAGATGCAATACTCGCTCGAGGGGCCCGGTGGTACGTGGCTCGATGTCCATGAGCATAGGGATGGGGTGGGAAGCATCGGCCCCGTGATCGACACCCGCGGGATGCCTGCCGGCGACACGATTGGCAGCGCGGCAAACCTATTCCTCGGATTCGGCGCGTTCAAGCACGCTTGCTTCGACGACATCAGGATCGAAGTCGTCGGCGAATTACTCAATCCGGCCGAACACTGGCAACTCTATGAATAGCGAGTCGCCGGCGTATTGAACACAAGCGCATTTCGGTTCGTGCTTCCCCGTCGTGAACCCATCTTGGGTCGGCGGGGAAGTGTCTTTTTAGAGGGTATGAGCGTATGAAGTGGCTTCGGGTCTTGGGACCCGCTTTCATCACGGCGTCCGTCGTCCTGGGACCGGGCAGCATCGTGACGGCGAGCAAAGTCGGCGCGGGCCACGGCTACTCGCTCATCTGGATGCCCATCGTGTGCACCCTTTTCATGGTGACGTATACCAGCATGGCGGCGCGGTTCGCGTGCGTCTCGTCCGAGTCGCTCCTCGAGGCTCTGGCGCGCGAGTATGGCCGCTGGCTCAGCATCCTGCTCGGCATCTCGGCATTCGTGGTGGTCGCGGGGTTTCAGTCGTCGAACAACATCTCGGTCGCGGCGGCGATGGAGCCGCTTCTGCCCCTCCCGGTTTGGGTCTGGCCCCTCCTCTTTACCGGTCTGTCGATCTATTTCCTTTTCGCCGCCAAGGACCTATACCAGATTCTCGAGCGCGCCATGATGGTTCTGGTCGGCGTCATGATCGTCGCCTTCCTTTACAACCTGGTGCTCTCGCTCTTCCACGCCGTCCCGGCGGAAAAGGAACTCCCACCCCCGGCTGGCGGCGGCAATCTACTGGTGATCACCGGCTTCTTCGCGACGACGTTTTCGGTCGTCGCGGCCTTTTTCCAGGCCTACCTGGTGCAGGAGAAAAGGTGGACGCTCAAGGAATATCGCCTCGGCATCCGCGACGCGGTCGCCGGGATTTCGGTCCTCGGGCTGATAAGTCTGGTGATCATGGTCACGGCGGCGCGGACCCTGCGAGGCCAGATGGGTGAGATCAAGGACATCGCGGCGTTGTCTCAACTACTCCGCGGAAGTTTCGGCGGTTTCTCGATTGTCATTTTTTCAATCGGCCTGCTGGCGGCGGCATTCTCTTCGTTTATCGTCAACGCGATGATCGGCGGGACGCTCCTGTCCGACGGTCTCGGACTGGGCAAGAGCTTGGAAAGCCGCTCCGCGAGGCTCCTGACGGTCGTGGCGCTTCTGATTGGAATGGCCGTCGCGCTCGCGGTCTATCTGCTCGATTTCGAACTGGTCCATTCGATCGTGGTCGCGCAGGCCTCCACGCTTGTCGCCGTCCCGTTCTGCGCCCTTGCGCTGCTTGTTGTATGTAACAAGCGATCGATTATGGGACAACACGTCAATGGTCCCACCTCAAACCTCCTGGCCGGCGCAGGATTCTTGGTCTTATGCTGGATGGTGATCGCGACCGGACGGAAAATCTGGTTCTATCTGACGAGTTCGGGACTTTAGGCTGTTTCGAGCGCCTTGAGGCGATTAGAAAACAGAGAGGACGAGTCGGACGAGGGATGGCATTCACAGCTGCGGCGCGCGACAGGGTGATAAACCGGTCAGATCCTAAATCCCGTCCCCGCCCATGCCCTCGAGGTGGATGCCGCATTCGGTCTTGGTCTTGCCCGCCCAGCGGCCATCGCGCTCATCCTCGCCCAGGCCCACTGGGCGCGTGCAGGGGGCGCAGCCGATCGACATGAAACCCTCTTCGTGCAGGGGGTGGGTCGGCACCTTGTTCTGATTGATGTAGTGCCACACCTGGGCCTTGGTCCACTCGGCCAGCGGGTGGACCTTGACAATCCCGCTCGCCGTTCGCGGCTCGATGATCCGGACGCCCTCGCGCGTTTTGGCCTGGTCGCGGCGTAACGCCGCCAGCCAGCCATCATAGCGCCGCTCGGCCAACAATCGCGTCATCGGGGCGACCTTATTATGCGCGCAGCACTTGTCCGGGTCGCGACGCATGAGGTCATCCCCATGGATTGACTCGAATTTCTCACGCGGCGTCTCGGGCGTCAGATCGATGATATTCATCCCAAGCCGGTCGCGGCAAAAGTCGCGGAACTCGATCGTCTGGGAGAAGTGGTAACCGGTATTGATGAAATAGATCGGCACGTCGGGAGCGACTTTGGAGAGCATGTGCAGCATCGCCATCCCGCTGTAGCCGAAGGCCGTGGTCGTCATCAGCCGCTCCCCGTAAGTCTCCCACGCCCAACGTATGATCTCGATGGGGGGCTTGCCGCTTAGATCGGGAAACTGGGAAACTTGTTCGGCCGTCGCCATGGTCACAGTGTAACCCTTTATGAATCTCAAACCCTTCGTGCTCGTGCTCGTAAATCGTAATCGATATTATATTCCGTTGGGGATAAAGAGATACGACCCAAGACGATTACGATTACGAAAAACGAGCACGAGCACGAACAAATCCGCCTAACGTGAACCCTTAGGCTTCCTGCCGCCTTATCGGAGCCATTGCTCCTTTTCGAGATACGTGATGATCCTCTCCACGCTCTCCGCCAACGTCTCCTGATCGGTTCGTAGGTGAATCTCGGGGTTCTCAGGCGCTTCGTAGGGGTCCGAAACGCCGGTGAAGTTCTTGATCTCACCCCTCAGCGCCTTCTCGTAAAGCCCCTTGGGATCGCGGTCCTTTAACACGTTGATCGGGCATTCGGTGTAGATCTCGATGAAGTTCCCGACCTGCGCTCGGTTATGGTCCCTGATCTCGCGATACGGGCTGATCGCGGCGCTGATTCCCACCGCGCCGTGGCGGGCCAGCAGCTTGCAGACGTAGCCGAGCCGCTTGATGTGCGTGTCGCGGTCCTCCTTGCTGAAGCCCAGACCCTTGGAGAGGCTTTGGCGCACCTCGTCGCCATCGAGGATCTCGACCGTCCGCCCCCGCGCCCGCAGAATCGGCGCGAGCACCTGACTGATCGCCGACTTGCCCGAACCCGACAGGCCCGTGAACCACAACGCGAAGCCTTGCTCGTAGCGCGGCTTGAACTCGAACTGTTCGGGCTGTTCCGAGACCGACGCCTCGGGGGTCAGCTCGGCCTTGCGACCGGTCGCGGCCCGTTCGGCCTCCAGTTCGCGGCGCGCTTCCTCGCGGTAATGGCGGATCAGGATTTCGGCGATCTCGCGGCGCGTGAACTCCTCGGGCGGTACGATGCCCTGGCCGAGCATCTCGCGCACCTTCGTGCCCGAGAGCACCACGATGTCCTTCTTGTCGGTGTAGGGGCAGGTCTTGAAGCTGGCCATCCCCTCCAGCCGGTGGCTCCAGAACGAGTGCTCGAACCGCAGCGGCTCGATCCCGATCTCGTCGGGCTCGAACTGGTCGAAAATCTCCTGGGCGTCATAAGTCCCGTAGTAGTTGCCGACGCCGGCGTGGTCGCGCCCCACGATGAAGTGCGTCACTCCGAAGTTCTTGCGGCACAACGCGTGATAAATCGCTTCCTTCGGCCCCGCGTAGTGCATGTTGGCCGGGAAGATCGAGAGCATGACCCGGTCCTGGGGGAAATACTTCTCCAGCAGCGTCTGGTAGCATTGCCAGCGCACGTCGCCGGGAATGTCGCCTTTCTTCGTCGCGCCCATCAGCGGGTGGACCATCAGCCCGTCGGTCAACTCCAGCGCGCAACGCAGCAGGTATTCGTGGGCGCGATGGATCGGGTTGCGCGTCTGGAAAGCGGCGATGCGCCGCCAGCCGCGTTCCTTGAATTGCTGGCGCGTCTCGGCCGGGGTCAGCCGCGCTTCGGTGAATTGGTCGTATTCGTGACGCGCGATCGCCTCGACCTTCCCCCCCACGAGCCAGGGGCCGCGCTCGTGAATGGCCGCCACGCCCGGGTGCGCCTGGTCGGTGGTCCCGTAAACGCTCTGGGCCTCGCGCCCGAGATCGGGCTGATAGATCTCGTCCACGCGCACCACGGCCAAGACCTTCCCGCCTTCGGCCAGCGCAATCGAATCGGCGGATCCCACCGCCGCCTTTTGCTCCTCGCTGATCCCCAGCGTCACCGGGATCGACCAGACCGTGCCGTTTGTAAGTCGTGTATTTTCAATGACCGACCGGTAATCGCCCGCTCCCATGAACCCTTCCAGCGGCGACAGGACGCCGACTGAAAGCATATCCAGGTCGTTGACCTGACGCTGAGCGAGATCGATGCGTGGCAACCGCTCGGCCTCGTTCTTCACTTCCTCCCAGCGCGGTCCATCGAGCAACAGATTGACCAGTCGACCGCCGTGAGGGGCGATCCCGGCGGGTGGGGTTGGTGTGGTTTTGGTGGACATTGTCGTTCTGAACTCCCTATAGAAACTTCTGATTCTCAACCTATGAATGAATGGGCTGATCCAACGCGGAACCGGGCCGATCCCGAGTCTCACGGCGTCTGAGGCTATCAGGTCGGGCGTGTAAAGTCAACTATTTTGATCGGGATAATGAGGAATCGAGTGATGTCTATTCATAACACTGATTTTAATAGACTTACAAGCACTCACGGTCTTCCCGGTCCCTGCGCCCCCAAACCTTATTCCACCCCTGGACCATACCAGCACTGAAGTTGCGGAAGGAAATCGTGGGCCGTCATGTCGATCTGGATCGGCGTGATGGAGACCATGTCGGCGTAGAGCGCGTGGTCGTCGAGTCCGTTGCTCGCCAGGTCCGACGGGTTCCAGCCCTTGCCGATGTTGCGGACGATCGCGTGCGAGGCGGCCTCGGGCGGGCGGTCCTCGTAGTGGTCCGTATATCCGGAATTGCCCATGCGCGTCACGACCGTCCCTTGAAGCTCTTCGTAGGCGACCGGCGGCACGTTGACATTCAGCATGATGCCCTTGGGCAAGCCGTGGGTCAGGACCCGCCGCATGACCTCCGATCCCACGCGCGCGGCGGTCTCGAACGGCAGGTGATCCTCATCGCGGTAAAAGAGCGAAACGGCGATGGCGGGCAGCCCGAGGATCGCCGCCTCGCGCGCCGCGGCGACCGTCCCCGAATAGATAACATTGATCCCCGCGTTCTGACCCCGATTGATGCCCGAGACCACCATGTCGATCGGACGGTCGCGAAACAGGACCGTCGCGGCGACCTTGACGCAATCGGCGGGCATCCCGCTGAGCGCCCAGCCCCACTGCCGGCCTCCGCGTTCAAAGGGCTCGATGACCATGTCCTCGAACACGGTGATCCCATGGCCCGACCCGCTGCGTTCGGCTTTGGGGGCCACGATCGAGAGGTCCGCCACCGGCTCAAGCGCCGCGGCCATCGCGCGCAACCCGTCGGCCTCGATGCCGTCATCGTTGGTGAGCAGGATATGTGGACGGTTTGGATCTGGGGTCATGGCTCTTGCGATATGGGCGGGGATTCGATCAATGAATCACGGGTTCGCTGTATTGATCCATTCTCCCGTTTAACACAGACCCGGAACCGGCGGCGGAGTTCCTAATCAGGGGGGCCAGGAACCGCGCGACGGTGTCGTGGCCATACTCGTTCAGGTGAACGCCATCATACGAAAATACCGGCGCGTGATTGTCGACCTCTCTGAGGTGATCCAACAACTCGATGATATGAATGCCGGGCAGCCCGTCGGCAGCGCGGCGCACGCGTTCGTGAATAGGATAGGCTTGATAGCCGTCGAAGGGAAAGCTGAATTCGGGAAGAATCGCGACATACGCGACGAATCCGGCTTGCAGTTGAAGTTCGGAAAGCAGGGCAAGCCCGGTTTTGACCGTCGTCGCGCCGCGCAGCGCGTGCTTCCAATACCACCGCTCGTGTTCGTTTTTGCCCCACCATAATCGGTGGTAAAGGATGAACGCCAGTCGGGAATTTCCGAGAAGCAGGCCGAGGACCGAACGGTTGCGCCGGCCATGGCCGAAATCGCCTCCGTTCTTCATCATCTCGTAAATCCCGCCGTCGGCGTCGAGATCGAAGTCATTGAGACACACGAGCAGCAGGACGAAGTCGGGGCGGTATCTCAATCCCTTCGTTCGTAGAGTTTCGGCTTCCTGCAGCGTGTGGTATCCGCCCACGCCCATGTTCAGGACCTCGTAACCGGTGTCTTGAGCGGCGCCGTCATTCAGGAGACGTTCGAGTCTCTTCGGATAAGTGTTGGCAATCAGTTCCACGCCAATACCGGCGGTCGTTGAGTCGCCGAGCGCGATGACGCGATAGACTCCCGGCGGCTTGTCGATCGGGTACTCGTGATCCCGAAACCCCGCGCTGTTAATCCGGAAGCCTTCCGTGCCCGCGTAGTTCGGCATGTACTCGTAGATGATCACCGGATTCTCCGAGACGCGGTAATCGGCGAGCGGCAACGGTGCCAGGGGACGCGGCGGCACATCCAGGAACCGCACGGCAAACTCCAACAACAAAAGCCCCACCGCGCAACCCACGAGAACGAGCGCCATGCGCACAAAGACTCGGCGGCGTATGAGAGAATTCCCCATCTTATAAGAAGGCGGTTTTGCATGGCGGATAGCGCGGGGGCTAAGGCTGACGTCGCGTGGGTCGCTCTGGCGCCGCATGACTTTGGATCCAGGTTTTTGGGGTTCGAGTCCTGCCGGGCGCGCCATCATTTCGGCCAATGAAATCAGGGATTTTGTGAGTATTCGCGCGAACTCACAAGCCCCCGATTTTACCTTTTCATTCCCGTTCATTCCGGCTTGATTCCGCCTACGTTCTGGCAACATCCTGGCAACATGCCGGGAATCGTTCATGTGTGAACATTCTCCCCCGGTCGGGGCCGACCCTGGCCGGGGGTTTCTTTGCCCCAAATCAACCACACCCGTCAATGAAAGGAAAGCGTCGTCATGCTTGAACAGTTCAAGGACCGGTTCATCACCCGGCGCGACCAGTGTTGCAGCCTGCTGAATCCACGATCTGAACCCGACCCGGCTTGTAAGTGGGGTCCGGCGGAGAAAAGTCCGCTACGGGCCTGCAATCGATTCATTCGACAAGGAGAACAACCATGCGCAGCTTCGTTTACTTACTCCCCGGACGCTTCGGGGCATCTCCAGCCGTCTTGGATGAGCTGGGCCTCACGCCTCTGCTTGGCCGGGTGGTTAGCTATCGCGAGAGGTTTTCCGGCCCCGGAGACGAACCCGGCGTTTTGGTCTGTGTGGCGAACGCCAATCCCAGCCTCAAGCCGGACGATTACGAGTGGCAGAAATGTAACGGCGGGGCCTATTGGGTCGGCTGTCACAAGCGCGAAAAACCACGGCCCGAGGACCTTTGCACGAGCAGTCTCCATTCGGTTTTTCCCGTGGAGATGGGCGACGGCAACCTATGGGACGTTCCGGTGTTGCGGACTTGCGCCGGCGAACTGATGCCGGGTGCGCGTGTGCTTACCTTGGACGATAACGACGACGTCATCACAAGGGCCCTGGACCGTTACCTGGAACTCGCCCAAAAAACCGAAAATCTATGGAAGGAATTTGCCGACCGGACCAAGACCGTCAAGGTCGGCGAGCAAGAGCAGGTCACGATCGATTTCAAGGTCGACGATGATTTCTCGATCGTCTGCGAGGCCCTGGGTTTGTGTTATCACGTCACAAAGTACGAAATTTCCGTTCTCGGCCTGCTCACGCCCTATGCCGTCGTCGAGTCGCTCAAGGCCATCATCGACTTTCCAACCATCATGGAGCCTTTCGAAGAGGACAAGGCGTCCGGGGAACAAGCAGACGCCCAACCTGAAACCGCTACGGCTGCGGCCCAGGCTCCAGTCTTGGCGTCGGACAACGCCCCCACACCCGACCAGGAAGGATAGGTCCAATGGCGAACGTCACTTTCGAGGTTTCCGCCGACACCGCGAAAGCCGTCCAAGGCTTTCTGAAAATCGTCAACACCCAAAAGCAATCGACCGAAGAGGTCAAGCGGACGAACAGACCCCTCCGCGAGCAGGACGATCTGGTCAAGAGGGTCGAAGGGTCGGTCGGGAAAATGCTCCTCGGCTTTGGTGCAATAAACATGGCCGTTCGAGAGGGTTTGCGGCTGTTTCAGAACTGGGAGCAGAACATCGACCGCCTGGGCCAGAAACTCCAAACCCAGGGGGGTGGGTTCGCGTCTTTCGCGTTCCAACAGCCACCAGGGACGGCCGACCCTCGCATTCGGCAAGTTCAAGGACTGGGTGCTAGTTTCGGCGTCGGTCCTGACTCGTCCGTTGCGCTCGCCAACGCGATTCAACCGACGTTCAGCGGGAATTTCGGTCAAACACTCGCGGCCCTCGATCCGGCATTCCGCGGAATTCAAGCGGGCATCCCCGCCTCTGCGTCTGGTCACTGGCCGCGGTGCTCAGGCCTTCGCCCGCCCAACGGCTTCGGCCCGCAAGCAGGTCGCTCTCCAGCGTCGCCTTACCCTGCGGGCCAGTAAATCATTGATATCACAAAGGAGGATACAACCCCATCCTTTTCATTCCCAGGTAACCGGAACTCTCATCGTCGCTCAAGCGAGAAAATGGTTGACGTTCGTCACCACCAAGACGTCCTGTAAACTATAGCGACGCTAAAATGAGGTTATTCCGCTAAATTCTACAAAAAAATGCTCAAAAATCGTGCGTGCCGAGATTTCGCGTATGACTGGCTGAATTTCCGGGCCTGGCCGAAGCGTCTTTCGGCGCCGAGGGCATATGAGATGTTGTCGGCGATCGCCGGCGCGTCTTCGACGACGAGCATTTTCATGGCCGGCGGCCTGGAGCATGAGATTGCGCAATGGCTGAAGGAAAGGGGGGCAGTCGACGCGCGGTGGGTGATCCGAGACACCGGGGCGGAGCCACGCCGGGGAACGCGGTGCTTGGGTGGGCCGTCAAGCCGAGCCCTCCAACAAGGTTCCGATCGCCGGAATAAGTCATGTGAAATCAATGGCGTCCCCAAGGGGAGTCGAACCCCTGTTGCCGGGATGAAAACCCGGTGTCCTAGGCCACTAGACGATGGGGACACCCGCCCACGCCACGGGTGCTGCGAGGGGACCGCTCCACGGACATCAGTGGAGCCGATGGTGAGCGCGGTGAGACTCGAACTCACGACCAACGGCTTAAAAGGCCGCTGCTCTACCAACTGAGCTACGCGCCCACACACGCACATAACCAGTAGTATCAATACCCTGCGAGAAATCGGGGGTCAAGTCTCAAATCTTCATTCCCGTTCATTCCGGCTTGATTCCGCCTACGTTTTGGCAACATCCTGGCAACATGCCGGGAACCGTTCAGATGTGAACATTCTCCCCCGGTTGGGGCTGACCCTGGCCGGGGGTCCTTTTATGGCGCGAAGCGGGCCACGGACGGCCCCAGGCGACCGCCACGGGCAATCGGAAGCCGGGGCCGACGTTCATACCCTGGCGGCCCATCGGGCCGTGACGGGGCTGGAATCGCTTGACGACTGGACACCGGTCCGCCTAGTCCACCAGATAGCCGCTCACCTTGATGGGGACGGCGGCTCCATCGAGTCGTTGACCGAAGATCTCGTTCTCCCCGTTGATCAGCGACCCGGTGTCGTCGTCGCCATGCCAAACCACCAGGTATAGATTGTTGGTGGTGTTGTAGGCGACCTTGGGTCTGTAGGCGTCCAACGAGGCATTCCCGTCACCGCCCATGTCGCTGATGCGGATGTCCGATCCGATCTCCGCCCCCGTCGCCCCGTCGATCAGTTGACCAAAGACTTCGTTCTCCCCGTTGACCAGCGACCCGGTGTCGTCGTCTGCCCGCCAAACCACAAGGTACTCGTTGTCCGTGCTGTTATAGGCGACCCTGGGGTCGGAGGCGTCATACGCGGCATTCCCGTCGACGCCCATGTCGCTGATGCGAAAATCGTTGCTTCCGACTTCCGGATCGATCGTGACGG